>CAJKFZ010000219.1 GCA_905199285.1 uncultured Ruminococcus sp. | reverse complement strand
AAAGACCATTTGGTGTTGCCGTAATCTTCAATGACCTCGCCTTTCATAGCTGCTTTCAGAATATCCTGAAAACCTTCTGCTGACTTAAGTCCTAGAGCATATGTTACCATATCCGGAATCTGATTTTCGTCGTTGAGAACAACAACAACTTCGTCATAATTTTTCGGCCATGAACCGTAAACAACGTCGTACTGATCTTCAAGCAGGGGATTGATCGGACTTCCGTCATCGGCAGGAAGAAGCTCTTCCCATACATTAATACCGAACATATCCATCATACTGCTGCTTCCGCTTGCTCCGAACATTGACGCTGAATCCTGCTGGAAATTATCCATACCCATAGCATGAGCATAAATCTCATTCAAATCGGATTTAACAATAACGCCGTTTTCATCCTTAGTAAAAATCGGCATCTGAATATCATAGCTGTAAGAAATAGCATTTGTTCTTTCGTGTATATATTCGCTTCCGTCAAGGAATTCTTTGAATTTAGCCATATTGTTTACCTGCTTTGCAGAAGAATTCATGGTGTTGAACATATCGTACATTGCAGTGTTTGCGTAAACCGTATTCGGTTCGTTCTGATCTTCTGTTTTTTCCGGCTCTCCGAACATCGCAGAAAACATCTGAGCAGTATCGGCAGTTTCTCTGTCAATCTGAATCGGATAAGAGGAAAGAGTTTCTTCCTGAATATGATTTATGTACTCGTTGATTCCGGTTGAAAGAGAAAGAATAAGAGCGATTCCGATAATACCTATTGAACCGGCAAAAGCAGTAAGAAGAGTACGGCCTTTTTTAGTCATAAGGTTATTGAGCGAAAGAGAAACGGCTGTCGGGAACGACATTGAAACACGTTTTTTCTTTCCTTCAGTCTCCTGTTCCTTTGTCTCAGGCTCATAAGGGGCGCTGTCATCGGTAAGCTGACCGTCTTTTATCCTGACGATTCTTGTGGCATACTGCTCGGCAAGCTCCGGGTTATGAGTAACCATAATAACAAGCTTATCCTTAGCGATATCTTTCAGAAGCTCCATAACTTGTATGCTTGTTTCACTGTCAAGCGCACCTGTAGGTTCATCGGCAAGAAGAATGTCCGGATTATTTATCAAAGCACGAGCGATAGCCACTCGCTGCATCTGACCGCCCGACATCTGATTTGGTTTTTTGTAAAGCTGGTTTCCAAGACCGACCTTCTCAAGAGCTTCTTTAGCATGTTTTCTTCGTTCCGACTTTGAAACGCCTGAAATAGTAAGCGCAAGTTCAACATTTGAAAGAACAGTCTGATGCGGAATAAGATTATAGCTCTGGAAAATAAAACCTATCGAATGATTTCTGTAAGCATCCCAGTCCCTGTCCTTGTACTTTTTGGTAGAAACACCGTTTATAATCAGATCTCCGGATGTATAGTGATCCAGACCGCCGATTATATTGAGCATAGTTGTTTTACCGCAGCCGGAATGTCCGAGAATAGCGACAAATTCATTTTCACGGAACGTAATATTAACTCCATTAAGAGCCGTTACCGTATTATCCCCAGCACCGTACTGCTTTACAACATTTTTAAGCTGTAACATACAATACTCCCTTTCATTTATTAAATTGAAGTGGAAAAGTCCACAAATTAAATTATAGCACTATGACGAATATTTGTCAATTGATTTGGTGATATTTCACAATACTTTCACATTTTAGAATCAATTAAAATAGCCGCTGAACTGAAAGTCCAACGGCTATTTTAACGGTTTTATTATGAAATATCTTCGATATAATCGTAAATTTCCTGAGCAAGAACCTTGATGTATTCCTTGTTAAGAACATCGCTGAATCCGGCATCTTTAATTGCAGAACGGAAATTATTATCCTTTTCATTGCATGAAGTTCTGGCTATTTTTTCATATTTTTTCAAAGCTTCATAAGTATTATAAATACAATCTTCCCATATATCAAAAGCGGCAAGAGCAGAAACTCCGTAGCTTATATAATATCCCGGCGATTCAAAAAGGTGATTTACAATATAAAATTCAGTATCAGGAATATAATCGTCCATAATATCATGCCAAAGTTTTACAACATCTTCAGGAGTATAATTCTCACGATTTGCAAGAACAGTATATTCAAATTCACCGATAAAGAAACCGGAAATAACAGAATAAAGCATATCGTAAGTTTTGATAATTTTCATTGCATCAGCTTGTTCTTCATAGATCTCGTCATAGAACTGAGTAAAAAGGAACTCAAATCCCTGCGACTGAGTTTCGGCAATATCAAGATTTGATGCAGCAAGATATGTTGGAATATCATCATAAAACGAAGCATAATAATGTCCGAATTCGTGTACAGGAGTAAGAAGATTATTATAATCCTCATTGTTGTAAATATAAACAACAGAGCTTTTGCTTTTGGGCATAGCAGATGTAAATGAACCATCATAGCACTCTTCTCCGTCTGCGATAGTATAAAGTTCATTTTCTACAATTGTATTGGCAGCGTCAGCAATTTCTGTTGAAAGTCTCGGAGCATATTCCTGGATCACCTTGAATGGATCGTCAAACAACGTTGGTTTTCTGGCAACTTTTCTTGCTTCGCTGTTTTCATAGAATGCGTCCAGAAGAGCATCTGAAGCAGGAATAAGTTCTTCTCTTATCACTTTACTGAGCTCCAGTATTTCTTCAGGAGTATAATCACGGTTAAACTTATCGTAGAATGTTTCGGCGTCATACTGAGCAAGAAGTTCAAGATATATTTCGGCGCATTTTAAAGCCTTTTCCTCTTCATCCATATCCTCATCATAGGCGATATCATGATATTCATCAAGATTAGCATCCATCAGATTGTAATTAACTCTTGTATAACCCTCAAGATGTTTCAGAGTAAAAGCAGGTTCAGTATATGTTTCAACGGCTTCTTCATCAAGGATAAGATCTTTGAAGAGGTGAGAATACTGCTCGTTTGCATATCCTCTGCAAAAAGCGTAAGTGATAAGTTCTACTGTGATATACATATTTTCTGCTGCGTCGTCATACTGACTTTCGAGAGTTTCATTGTTCCAATCAAGATAATACGTGATCATGAGCTTGGTTGCATCTTCATATTTTATATCCATGTCATCAAGAAGAACAGCGATATCATCTTTTAATTCATCTTCATTATCGTCGTATTTAAGGTCATCAAGAAGCTTTTCCACGTGTTCTCTGACCTTGGCGACTTCATCAGAATCCTTGATAGATGAAAATTTATATTCGCCTTGAGCATCAATTCCGGAATCATCATCGTCATTTTCATCGTTATCATCAGAATCTTCTGTTTTTGTTTTTGAAGAATCGTCCCCATAGCCTCTGAGAGAACAAGAGCCAGCCGAAAGCATCATAGCCGCAGCCGTTAAAAAGGCAAGTATACGGTATTTAATCATTTTATCTCCTTTCCGGATAAAAATTGTTTACAGCATTTATAATATCAGTCGGAGAATTTACTATTATGTCTGCAGAAGAAAGCTCATCCATTGTTCCGTAACCGTAACCGCATCCGATAGATTTAAGATTATTTTTAACCGCCGTTTCAATATCATGAAAACGATCGCCGATAACTATGAATTCGCCTTCATGTTTCGGAGCTATTTTGCGGAATATCTCATATTTGGGAATAAAATCAAATTCTTCACAGCAGTAAAAATAATCGAAGAAACGGTCTAATTTGAAAACTCTTTTATGACGGTTGAGATAATGGAAGCGGCAGTTGCTCAGAAATATAAGTGTATGCCCCTGAGATCTCAGAGTTGAAAGCATTTCCTCTGCACCGTCGAATAAAGCTCCTTCACCGTTATCAACTCTTTCTGCCATATCCTTGCCAAGCATAATACGGGCTTTTTCCTTTATATCAGGAGCAAGCTCCGGATGAAAAGCTCTCCACATATCTGTAGAATTAAAGCCGAGCCAACAGCTTATTTCACTGTCTGCATATTCCTTATGGGGGATATATCCATTGTTAGCGAGCCACTTGCAGGTATTTCTGAAAGCAGGAGCATATGTTTTCATGGAATTGTGGATAGTTCCGTCGTAATCAAAAATAAGGTTAAGCATCAGTCTTCGATCTCTCTGATAAGATTTATCATTTCAATAGCGCCTTCAGCACATTCACTGCCCTTATTGCCAGCCTTAGAGCCGGCACGTTCAATTGCCTGTTCAATATTTTCAGTTGTGATAACGCCGAACATTACCGGAATATCGCTGCCAAGTGAAACCTGAGCTATTCCCTTTGCCGCTTCGTTGCATACCAGGTCGTAATGGGATGTACTTCCTCTGATTATTGCTCCAAGGCAGATAACTGCATCATATTTACCGCTTTTTGCCATTTTGGAAGCGATAAGCGGAATCTCAAATGCTCCGGGAACCCATGCAACGTCAATAGAATCCCCGTCAACATCATGTCTTTTAAGAGTGTCAATAGCTCCGCCGAGAAGCTTACTTGTTATAAATTCGTTGAATCTGGCAACAACGATTCCGATTCTTGTATTTTTGGCGATAAGTTTTCCTTCATAAGTTTTCATTTTTAAGTTACTCCTTTAATCTAGTATTTTT
>CAJKFZ010000218.1 GCA_905199285.1 uncultured Ruminococcus sp. | reverse complement strand
TAAGCGAAGATTTTCCGGCATTCGGTTTTCCGATAACAGCAACCTTGATATATTCCTCATCATATTCTTCTGCCTGAGTATCGGGAAGAAAATCGTAAATAGTATCAAGCATATCGCCTGTTCCGTGACCGTGAACCGATGAAATTGGATACGGATCGCCGAGACCAAGATTATAGAATTCATAAAGTTCCATAGGAGGTTCGCCCAGCGTATCACATTTATTAACGGCGAGAACCACAGGCTTGCCGCTTTTTAGAAGCATCTGCGCAACAGCGTAATCGTCGGCAGTAACTCCGCACCTTATATCTGTAACGAAAACGATAACATCTGCTTTTTCGATTGCAAGTTCGGATTGACGGCGCATTTGTGCAAGAATAACGTCGTTGCTGTCGGGTTCGATACCTCCTGTATCAACAACCATAAACTCCTTACCTCTCCATTCGCATTTGGAGTAGATACGATCACGGGTAACACCGGGCGTATCCTCAACAATAGAAAGTCTTTGACCGATAAGCTTATTGAAAAGAGTCGATTTTCCTACATTTGGTCTTCCGACAACCGCAATAATTGGTATAGACATATTATAACATCCCCTTTCTTTATTCAATAAGATAATTGAACAAATTATTTGTTCAGTGTATTTATCGTATAGAGTTTTTTCTTATTATTACCATTCAATACCCATTATGGCATCCAGAAGGTCATAACCGTCATTGTTTACTGATTTAACCCGTATATTTAATGCTTCTTCGACATCTGAAATTGTCATATCATCAAGAAAAATATCTGAATTGGTCATCAGCATTGCCGAGGAAATAAGAAGAACTTCTCCCAGATTTTTTTCTTTAAGCTGAGCGATAAGATCTTTTGCGGTGATAAGTCCGGTAACGGTTATAGAGTCGCCAAAAAAATCGTTGCGAATTGGATAAACGTCGCACTCAAGGAGCGGAAAACGCTTCATAGCTGCCTCAGCGAGCTGCTTGATTATTTTATAAGGAGAATACCCTGTAGCGATGGAAACATGACGTTTTTCACCTTCCCACTCCGCATTTTCAAGAGCATTTTCAAATTCATCCATAAGTGAACGAAGCATTCCAACACCATTTTCATACTGCGGATAATCCTCGTAAAACTCAGCTTGCGGTATATCCCTTTCAGCTATAAGATAAAATTCATCTGAGGGAAAAACGGTTCTTGTTCCGAATTTTTCAAGGAGAATATGCTGAAATTCTTCAATTATGTCGATAGTTTCTCCAGCAGTTTCTTTATTGAAAGTTTTAAGCGGAAAAAGATTTTCACGAAACTTTGTCAGTCCAACCGGTACAACTGCCATACTGCTGATATTGGGCATAAGCTCACTAAGATCATGAAGTGAACGTCTGAGCTCATCGCCGTCATTAAGCCCAGGACAGCAGACGATCTGGCAGTTGAGCTTGATTCCATTTTCTGCAAGCTGACGAATATATTTCAGTTTTTCACCGGCAAAGCGGTTGTTCATCATCTTAACACGTAGCTCCGGATTTGTTGTATGAACCGAAACGTTGATATTAAGTTTCATCTGGATAATACGATCGATATCAGTTTGTTCAAGATTAGTGAGAGTAACATAATTTCCCTGAAGAAACGATAAACGTGCATCGTCATCTTTGAAATACAGAGTTTCACGCATATTCGGCGGCATCTGATCTATGAAGCAAAAAACGCATTTATTTCTGCATGATTGCTTGTTATCCATAAGAAAAGTTTCAGCTTCTAGACCGAGATCATCATATTCGTCCTTTTCGGCAACAAAGCTTAAAGTTTGTGAATCACGCAATATTTCAATGGTGGGATTGATTTCGGCGGCATAAAACATATAGTCAAGAACATCCTTGATTTCATGCTGATTGATTTTAATGAGAAAATCTCCCTTGATAATGCCGCATTTATCCGCCGGAGAATCAGTAATAACATTGTTTATTTTAATCATATAAATTGCTCCAGCCTTAGAAAAAGGAGAGAAGGAATACTCCTCCTCTCCTTCTCATTAGTCATGTTAAGCTGATTATTCAGCGTCCAACTTAAGAACCTCAACGCCCTTATAGAAACCGCAGTTTTTGCAAACCTTATGCGGAGCCTTGTACGCACCGCAGTTATCGCACTTAGACATTGCCGGCACATCCAGCTTCCATACAGCAGAACGTCTTTTATCACGTCTTGCCTTGGAAGTTTTTCTCTTTGGTACAGCCATTATGGCACCTCCTTACAGAGCATCACTGCTCAGTTTAATTTAGACAATTGCATTCGGACTCATTCAAATCGCATCCGCAAACCATACAAAGACCTTTACAATCATCCTTGCAAAGATTTTTAGTTGGAAGCTGAAGAAGTAAATCCGTAACGGCAATTTCATTCAGTTCAATGCTCTCGCTGTCGGCAACGATATATTCATCATTATCGCCGCTGACCGAAGGAACGACAATATGGTCGCAATCAAAGTGATAAGCCCTTACTAACTCTTTAAGACATCTGTCACAAGTGATCAGAAGGGAAAAATCAATGGAATATTCAAGATAAACTATACCGGCTTTATTAAAAATCCTGCCATTTATCTCAACAGGCGAGCTGAAATCATATCCTTTTATATCAGATAATTCATCTGCCGCAATGCTATATTCAATATTTTTTGATTCTCCGACAATATTGAAAAGCTGTTTTAAATAAATCTTCATATTTTAAATCCTTAGAGCATTACAAATTTTATTATACACTAATTGACACAATATGTCAATAGTTCATTGCAAAAAAGCAATTTTTTTCTTATAAATTATCTGATGAACTGCTTAACGCTTTCAGGAAGCTCTTCAGCATCAGCAGAAACTGTAAATACAACAGTTGCGTCATTTCCTGTAAGCTTGTCCAGTTTTTCAAGAAGAGTACCAAATGCGTCATAATCGCGTCCGCCGATTTTAAGGATTCCGTCAACAAAAACATCCTGTATATCGAAGTTTCCTGCGAGCATACCTGCAACGAAACCATAGAAAGCGTCATAACCCTCGATAGCAAAGCTTTCAGTGTCGCACCATCTTACTCTGAAGCTGATAGAACGTCTGATATTATCGCCTTTTTCAATGCAAACGAGATTACCGTTTGTAGATTTTACAGCGTCATTGATCTGATCGATAAGAATTTTAGTTTTTCCTGTGCCCTTTTTTCCTGTAATAAGTTTAATCATAATTTACTCCTTCCATTGCTGTGCAGCAGTGTGAAATATTAATTGCTAAAATATATTGCGAAGCCGGATTAACCAAGCTTTGCTTCAAGAGCAGCTTTTGCGCCCTCATAACCGGGTTTTCCAAGAAGAGCGAACATATTTGATTTATAACTCTCAACGCCAGGCTGATTGAAAGGATTAACTCCGAGAACATAACCTGAAATTGCGCAAGCTTTTTCAAAGAAATAAATCATGTATCCAACGCTCTCTTCTGTGGTATCTTCAAGTTCAAGAATAATATTCGGAACTCCGCCTTCAGTATGAGCAAGAACAGTTCCCTCAAAAGCCTTTCTGTTTACAACAGACATATTCTGGTTGGTAAGGAAATTAAGACCGTCAAGGTTTTCAGCATCCGGCTCAAGGAAGAGATCTGTTTTAGGATTCTTTATATCAACAACTGTTTCAAAAAGAATTCTTGCACCGTCTTGAATATACTGACCCATAGAGTGAAGATCAGTTGAAAAAACAGCAGCTGATGGGAAAATTCCCTTATTATCCTTGCCTTCGCTTTCGCCGAAGAGCTGCTTATACCATTCAGACATCATAACGAAACTCGGATCATAGGAAACGAGCATTTCAACAGATTTACCCTTTCTGTAAAGGATATTTCTAAGAGCTGCATACTGGTAACAGTCATTGTTGTCAAAATCAGCACAGAAATCAGCCTGTGCTTTTGCTGCGCCCTTCATGAGAGCATCGATGTCGCATCCGGCAACAGCGATTGGAAGCAGACCAACAGCTGTAAGAACAGAAAAACGTCCGCCAACGTCATCCGGAATCACGAATGTTTCATAGCCTTCAGCATCGGAAAGATTTTTAAGAGTTCCTCTTGCTTTATCGGTTGTAGCGAAAATTCTCTCTTTAGCGCCGTCTTTGCCGTATTTATCTTCAACCATTTTCTTGAAAATACGGAAAGCAAGAGCTGGCTCTGTTGTTGTACCAGACTTTGAAATAACATTTACAGAGAAATCTTTTCCCTCGCAAAGAGCGATTATCTCATTAAGATAACTTGGATTAATGCTGTTTCCAACATAGTAAATATCAGGAGTATCCTTCTTGATATTGTTGTAAAGAGGCGATTTAAGAAGCTCAATAGCAGCTCTTGCGCCGAGATATGAACCGCCGATACCGATTACGATAAGAATATCGGAATTTGACTTGATCTTTTCAGCGGCAGCTTTAATTCTTGCGAATTCTTCTTTATCATAATTTGTTGGGAGTTCAACCCATCCAAGGAAATCGTTTCCAAGGCCGCTTTTATTATGAAGGGATTCAGCAGCAGCTTCAACCTGCGCTTTGATACCTGTCATTTCATCAGAATTAATATAATCCTTCAGATATTTGGTGTTAAGTTTTAAAGACATTTAAAAT
>CAJKFZ010000217.1 GCA_905199285.1 uncultured Ruminococcus sp. | reverse complement strand
ATTAGTTTATTCTTATATAATACTAATTGAATTTTTATGCATAACATGGTATAATATTTAGGATTATTTAAAATGTGAAGTATGTACCCTCTTATTCTTCACAATACAAATAAGGAGTTTTAAATATGAAGATATCAGACGGTTTCTGGCTTAATAAGCCGGGTTACAGCGTAAACTATGCAACTCAGATGTACGAGATCGAATCCGCTGAAAATTCGATAACCGTATATGCAACAAATCAGTGGATAGGCAACCGTGGCATGACCTTAGGCGGTCCTATGCTTACTATCCGCTTCACCTCAACTCTTGAAAACAGCATTAAGGTAACGATCGAACATTTTTCCGGTGCGTTAAAGAAATCTCCGGCGTTTACTCTTTATGAAGATCCATCATTCAAGCCAATTATCATACAGGATGAAAACGGATGCCGTGAGCTTATTTCCGGCAAGACCAAAGTTAAAATCGGTCCTCAGGGAAGCGGCTGGGAGATTTCATACTGGTATAACGACAAGCTTCTCACCAAAGAAGGATGGCGTACGACATCTCTCATTGAGGAGGAGGACTGGATGCGTGATAAGAAGAATGCGTCTCAATCCGGTTCACGCTTCTTCGCCAAATCAGACAACGGAGATACATCATATATCCGTGAGATGCTTAATATCTCTGTCGGGGAATATATTTACGGCTTCGGTGAAAAATTCTCGACCTTTGTTAAAAACGGGCAGACTGTTGAGGTATGGAACAACGACGGCGGAACCTGCTCTGAACAGAGCTATAAATCCATTCCTTTCTACGTTTCTTCACGTAATTACGGAGTTTTTGTAAATCATCCTGAAAACGTTAATTTCGAGGTTGCAAGCGAAACAGTTTCAAAAGTCGCATTCTCGGTTCAGGGACAGCGTATGGAATATTTCATATTCGGCGGAGAAACTGTTGCCGATGTTCTTTCCAGCTATACAAAGCTTACCGGAAAGCCCGCTCTTCCGCCTGCTTACACTTTCGGGCTATGGCTTTCCACTTCCTTCACCACAAGCTATGATGAAGATACGGTAAACTCCTTTATCGACGAAATGGAACGCCGTGATATTCCTCTTGATGTATTCCATTTTGACTGCTTCTGGATGAAGGAATTCGAGTGGTGCAGCTTTGAATGGGATAAAAGAATGTTCCCTGATCCAAAGGGAATCATTTCACGTCTTAAAGAAAGAGGACTCAAAGTATGCGTCTGGATAAATTCCTATGTCGGACAGCGTGCTCCCATATTCAAGGAGCTTGCTGAAAAAGGCTATTTTATTAAAAATAAGGACGGTTCCGTTTTCCAGACAGACCTCTGGCAGCCCGGACTTGCCATAATTGATTTCACTAATCCCGATGCACGCAAATGGTTCGCAGACAGGATCAAAGACCTTGCCGAGCTTGGAGTTGACGCTATCAAAACCGACTTCGGCGAAAGAATTCCTACCGATGTTGTCTATTTTGACGGCTCCGACCCACATAAAATGCACAATTACTATACATACCTCTATAATAAGACCGTTTTCGACGCTCTTCAGGAGGCGAAAGGCATGAACAACGCTTGTCTTTTCGCTCGTTCAGCAACAGTCGGTGGACAACAGTTCCCTGTACACTGGGGCGGTGACTGCTTCTCAAATTATGAATCCATGTGGGAGACCTTAAGAGGCGGACTTTCGCTCTGCTTATCAGGTTTCGGATTCTTCTCTCATGATATTTCCGGATTTGAGGCAACAGGTACTCCCGATCTTTACAAGCGCTGGACTGCATTTGGTCTTATGTCAACGCATTCACGCTATCATGGAAATTCATCTTACCGTGTTCCGTGGAACTTTGACGAAGAAAGCTGCGACGTTTCACGTCATTTCGTTAAATTAAAGGGCCGACTTATGCCGTATCTTTTCTCAAACGCCGTTTATACTCATAAAACAGGAGTTCCGATGATGAGAGCTATGGTTATCGATTTCGGATATGATAAAGCCGCTTTAACTGTCGATACGCAGTATATGCTCGGCGATTCACTCCTTGTTGCTCCGGTTTTCAATGAGGATGGCATATGCGATTTCTACCTTCCCGACTGCGGAATCTGGACTGATATCCAGACCGGCGAACAGCTTTCCGGCGGAAGCTGGTACACCAAGAAGTACGACTATTTCGGACTTCCGCTCTATGCAAAACCGAATTCAATAATTGCTTTCGGCGATTACAAGGGCAAATCCGAGTATGACTATGCAAACGGAATGAAGCTGGTCATATACGGCATCGAGGATGGAAAAACGGCTGAATGCGAGATTTATGACAAGGATGCAATTCTTGCCGCATCTGTCAAGGCAGTCCGGAACGAAAACACTGTAACTGTTACCGTTTTCGGCACAGATAAGCCGTTTACTGTTGAAAGCGCACAAGGACTTGATGTAGTGATAAAATAAATTTATTGATATAAAAAGGCTGCTATGAAATATTTTCATAGCAGCTTTTTTTAGAAATTTTCCACATGAAAATTATGTGCAGATTTTCCGAAGGAACGTACGAAATCTTCTATGTGGACAGGTTCTTAATATGAAAGAAGGAGCCTTAAAAGACTCCTTCTTCCATCATATCATTATATTTAGGGAGTATTTCCGAAATCGGATCATGACTCCGGAAGGGCTGGTATTAACTCAAGACGCCATTTCTGTATAGCAAGCGCATCCTGATTGGTCACACCGCTTGTACCGTTTTCAAAAACGTCAGCGTTAAGCATTCCCTGTTCTGTAATGTGAGTTGGGTCTGAACCGTTAAGTCCATATTTATCAGGATTGGAATTAGACTGCATGATAAGAACTGCATCAGACATATCTACCTTATTGTCACAGTTAGCGTCACCCCATACGATCTCAGGGTTCGGATTTGGTGTTGACTGTTCTGCGTAAACCATATAGAAGAGGTTTGCTGAATCTGCCTTTGTAACAGCGTGATCGCCTGCTGCAAGATCAACTGTGATGATACCGTCGCCGGAAGCTGTATACTTAGTTCCGTCAATTTTTATCGTAGCAGCCGGTTCAGCGAATACAAGAGTTATTTTTCCTGCATTAGCAGCCTTGAATGTGATATTTGTTGCAGATTCCAGTTTCAGACACTGTGTAAGCTTTTTGCCATCGTATTCAACAGTTCCCTTTCCGCTTGAAAGGTTTCCTGTGATAGTATAGTAGCTGCTTTCAGTTCCGTTTTCTGTAAAGTTATGAACATATCCGCCAGCAACAGGATTTGGATCTTTGCCTGTTGTCGTAGTTGTTGTTGTTGTTGAGGAACTTGTTGTGCTTGTGGTAGTGGTAGTAGTCGTTGTTGTTGTAGAGCCGCTCGGCTGCTGAGACGTTCCGCCGGACATATGGTATCCTATGCTGCTGTAAGTTCCGTTAGAAGGAGTTTCAGCAAATCCCTTGGTATTTATCGAGCCGTCAGCGTTTCTCCATACCTTGTGGAAGTCTGTTCCCATGGCAGGAACTTCAAGAGTTGTGAAATCGGAAGCGGCAGGAGTTATGACATCACCGAGCTTAGCTCCGTTAGTCATGGTAGTTTTATTCTTAGCAAAGTAGTACTTGCTGTTGTAGTAAATCGAATTTGTCATATTTCCGACAAATTTATCGTTTGAAAGCTTGATTCCGGCAGCGCCTGTATTTGAAACCTTGCTTACGTTTGTGTAAGACATCATACCGTCAAATGTAGCGGAAGAGCTACATCTGTAAACCATATAGTTGGATTTGCCGTTTCCGCCTACACCGTTATTGTAAGCAGTACAGTTCTTCATATCGCCGAATTCAGGGTTATTATTATCTGTGAAGCCGCAGTTGAGGTTCTCAAAAGCAAGACAGTTTTCAACTATGTGTCTTGTTCCGACACCGCCGCCGCCAAGCTTGAAGCCGTTGCCGTCGCAGTCGCCGTAACCCTTTCCGTTCTCTGTAAAGCCGTTTCTGAATGCGACGGAATTCTTGATAGTTACAACGCCGATAGGACCTGTTTCTGTTTTAGCATAAAGATCCCATCCGTCATCAGAGTTGCAGTATGACATACAGCCATCAAAAACATTTCCCTCGCCGCAAGTAAGCTTAGCAGCAAATCCGTCTGCATTTTCCATTGTAGCGTCATCGCAGTTGTTCTTTGATGTACAGTTTTTGATAAGGTTGTATGAAGGCCACTGAGCAACGGTATTGTAAGCTGTCTGATAACGTGAAAGCTGGAGTCCGGTATCCTGATTTCCGTTGAATACCATCATTTCGATGATATTGTTGTCACCGGAGAGAAGCATTCCATTGTCGCCCGCATTAGCTATCTCGAAACCATAGAAATGCCAGTATGAACCATCGAGTACGAAACCTCTGTTTGCTCCTGCAACTGCCTGACCTGTAAAATCGAACTTAACGTTTGCTCCGGGATATGCAGAGATCGTCTTATATTTTCCGGCTGAACCGGAGTTGCTCTCTTCAATGAGAATGGTTGAAGTATAGCTGTAAGTTCCTTCGAGGAGATAGATAGTACCGCCTGCCTTGACGCTCTTTATAGCTGAAAGAACATAAACCTCTCCGGTGGCCAGAAGCAGCGCCTTGCCATCGCGCGTGCCATCATCAAGGACGCGCCCATCT
>CAJKFZ010000216.1 GCA_905199285.1 uncultured Ruminococcus sp. | reverse complement strand
AAAGAAACTCCTCAAGCCATTTTACCGCATCAATATCAAGGTGGTTAGTCGGCTCATCGAGAAGAATGATATCCGGATTTCCAAAAAGCGCCTGCGCCAAAAGAACCTTCACCTTTTCGTTTCCTGAAAGCGAAGACATCTGCGAATAAAGTATATCTTCGGAAAGACCGAGTCCCTGGATAAGCTTTGAAGCGTCGGATTCAGCTTCCCAGCCGTTAAGCTCGGCAAATTCTCCCTCAAGTTCAGAAGCCTTAACGCCATCCTCTTCGGAAAAATCCTCTTTTGCGTAAAGAGCTTCCTTCTCCTGCATAATTTCGTAAAGACGAGCATTTCCCATTATAACCGTATCAAGAACCGTGTACTGATCGTAAGCGAAGTGATCTTGCTTGAGAACGCTCAAACGCTCTTCCTTGGGCATTGCGACTTCGCCAGAAGCCGGTTCAAGCTCTCCGCATAAAACACGCAAAAACGTAGATTTACCTGCTCCGTTTGCTCCTATAACACCATAACAGTTTCCGTTTGTGAATTTTAAATTTACATTTTTGAAAAGCGTTGTTCCTCCGAACTGAACGCTGACATTGCTTACTGTGATCATATTGCCTCCAAAATATATATTTTTTCTAATTATAACACATTTGCAGGAATATGTAAAGGAAAAAATTATAATTTATCCGGATTTATCTTATTCTTGGATTTCAGGAAGACTACTTATAAGATTCAGCTTAAATTTCTGTATCGTAAGAGCATCGTCATTAGTAATTCCATCACCGTTTCCGGAAACATCGGCATTCTTTAAGCCTTTTTCTGTAATGGCAGTTTCAGATGTTCCTCCCAGACCATATTTATCGGGATTTGAAAGAGACTGCATTATAAGAACGGCGTCCGACATATCTACTGTACCGTCGCAGTTCGAGTCGCCGTAAACGATCTCATCCTTAGGATCCGTTCCAGGTTGTGTTGAATTGGGTGGAATCGGATTTTCTGAATAATAATCGGAAAGCGAGATTCCGTTTCCACCCTGTCCGAGCTTGATCTTGTGATCGAGACTGATGAATTTTCCGTTTTCATCCTGCCAGAGAGCTTCTTTGACAAAGTTGTATTTAACCTCATCCCAGTCCTGAAAATCGTTGCATAAAAGACCTCCGGTATCTCCGGAATTCTCATTAAAGCACCAAAAAGTGTGGTGGATACGATTTTCTATCATAAGATCACGAAGAGCCGTAAGCCACTGTCTGTTTCTGCCGTCAGCATCATGCTGATCATCCATGAATCCTCCCCATTCACCCATAAGAAGCGGAGCTATCTTATCCTCAATTATGAAGAACCAATTATCGTGCCAGACATCTTTCATCAGCGTATCTTGATTAAATCCGTCATAGAACCAAGTCTGATCGTAAACCAGCGGACCGTAATCGTGCGGAGAGTAAACAAGCTGGCTCTGATATTTTCCGAGATCTATCGGATGATCTTTTACTCCCCTGAAATTTCCTCCCCACCAAGTATGATGATAATAGCTGTAGGGATAACGTGAATAGTCTATATTTGGTGAAGTCCAGTCGTTGCCGTCCTCAAATTTAGGATAAACTTCTGTTCCCTCTACCATTACAAGCAGATTCGGATTGCTTTCAAGAACGGCAGCAGCTCCTCTTTCGGCTGCATACTTCCAGTTAGTCGGATCGGTTGAATCGTCCCATTTTGCCATAATATTGATCTGATCAGCTGTTCCGTGAGGTTCATTTTTCAGGTCGATGGCGAGAATAGTATCATCGTCCTTATAGTAATCGGCAACCCATGAAAGAGCCTCGAGCCAATCCTCCGTACTATAATTATCATCATACCACAAAGGATGCTGATGTCCATTTGAAGCCGTTGTTGCGCAGTGAATATCTATCATGATCTTAATTCCGTTCTCTCTGCACCATTCAACAGCCTGATTCCATATATCGAAGCTGTATTTCGGAGTTCCTCCCTCAATACCCTGAACAGTAAGCTCGGGATTTTTCCACTCGTTTATCTTTACCATATAAGGATCCGGCTCATTATTTTTCCATTGGAGCAGCAGTTGAGTTGACATTGGAACACGAAGAAAATTGAAGCCATGATCTGCCATTTCATTGAGCATTTCATGCATATTTCTTGACCATACGCCATCGAAAACCTGTGTTGTAACATTATATCCAAACCAGTTGCATCCCGTAAGCCAAACCGGATTTCCATACATATCGACGATCTCCGCATTCTCGTTAACATGCAGCCAGTCATCATGGTATTCATCAGGTTCTGCGCCGTTTACAGATTTTTCAGGAGCAGTTCTGCAAAGCGGTATAAATGTCATAACTGAAGCAGCAGCCGCTGCGAGAGATTTTTTAAGTAATAAATTTACCATTTCAGATTCTCCTTTCAAAGAGCAATTTCATCAAATTTATTATACAATACCATTAATAATTTGTCAATATTTATTTCTCAAAAAAACTGCCGGAATAATTCCGGCAGTAATTTTTATCTTATTTTTTTACTAAACTTAAACCTCTGGCAGACTATCTATAATCTCCAGCTTAAATTTCTGAATAGCCAGTGCGTCATTATTTGTAAGTCCATCGCCGTTTCCGGAAACATCGGCATTTTTGATTCCCTTTTCTGTAATAGCCGATTCGTCTGTTCCACCCAAACCGTATTTATCAGGATTTGAAAGCGACTGCATAACAAGAACGGCATCCGACATATCTATTTTGCCATCGCAGTTTGCATCGCCGGCGAGATAATCCTGACTTGAGCCGTTTTTGTAAAGATCAGCAGGAAGCTCATCAAGAGTGATACAATATTCGCTCTGATACATCTCTTTAAATGTATCAACATTCTGGTAATTCTCACCTGATACAAAAGGAGATTCCGGAGTATCATACCAAGGACAAAAATACAGCCAGTCTGCGTGTTCTACCTGAATATTATTAAGACTCGGAATAGAATCATTTTCAGGCATTGCAACCATTTTCTTTCCGTCAACCCATTTATGAAGCGAATAGAAAAGTCCTGCTTCTGCATCTTCATTCGGACCGCTTGTTTTTCCATCGTGTCTGTTATACTGAGTATTATACTTATCATAGCCTACGATGTCAACTCTGTCGTCGCCTGAATACCATTCAGCCGAAGAATCAGACCACGCATAAAGATTCTGTTCCCAGATGAGGTTATGAAGTCCGTATTTTTCTGTAAGAGTATCCTGAAGAAGCGCCCAGAGCTGTTTGTAAACCTCTGCGCCTTCTTTCGCCCACCAGAACCATGCTCCCGAACCGTCTGTCGGATCATTCGTTCTGCTTGGATTTCCCTCCGCTTCGTGAAGAGGACGGAAAATAACCGGAACTCCTGCTTCCTGAAGTTTCAGCAGCTCAGCTGCAAGGTTTTCCATACAAAGCTGGAAGTATTCGTACTCAACTGTTCCCTCAACCATACAGTTAGCCGTTACAAAATCTGTTTTTTCGGTATATGTTGTCTTTTCAAATGCAAGCGGCTCTCCGAGAGTATAATCAGCCATTTGTGTCGGAACATTGATATGCCATGAAGCTGTTACGATACCGTTTTTATTCTTGCCCCAGTCGATCATTCTGTCGGCAACGCCGTCATCCCATGCATAACAAGGACAGTAGCTTCCGAAATCGAATCCTCTGATAGCAGGATATTTTCCGGTTGTCTCATAAATATACCTCATCTCATAATCGTAATCATTATATGTGTAATTACGATTCTGCTGGTTATAGCCGTAAACCTGACCGTTTTCGTCGTGGCATTTCCATACAAATGTAGAACCGTCATCTGCAACAGCCTTATCAGCTTCATCGAAAGCATATTCCTTACCTGAGCTGTCTACGCACTTATCAGTTGCCGCATCATAGCGTATAGTCGTTTCAACAATATGACCTCCGCCGTAGATCTCCTGCTGTCCGGAAAGGATACCGTTTCCGTAAACGCTCTTCAAATATTTCATAAGAGCCTTTGTTTCCGGAGTTGCTTCCTTATCAACAGGAGTCTCGTCTGCAATAGATAAATCCGGGAAAACAGCCTCTGATACTGTTACTGTATCAATCGCCATATAGCCATATTCGTTAACGAATGAAATTGTATTTTCACCCTTGTTCAAACGAACCATTCCAAAATCAAAATCCGTCCACTCATTCGCATAGGGCACTTTTTTAGTATACTTAGTTCCGTTTATTTTGATGGTCTGCTGACGACCACCGGCATCAAGTATCTGAGCGCCCTTCACCATAACGGAATACATACCGTCTTCAGGAACATTTACCGTAAAAGATATCTCATTATTAGTAAGATAAGCAAATCCCTCTCCTGAATATCCGGGAATCTGATTTTCATAAATTGAAGTCCATAGTGTTGCTCCCTCAAGGTTTTCACCTTCAATGGTATAAGGGAAACTTGTTAAAGCTGATGATGTTTCGCCTGCTGCAATCACTCCGAAAAGTCCGGATGAACCGCACTGAACGGCTGCCATAGCCGCAGCGGCAGCAAGTGAAACCGTTTTTTTCAGTTTTCTATTCATTATCACACTCTCCTTTTTATATTATAAAAGCCGTGCAGATACGCAGCTTTATGAATACAAAATCATTTGCTACGTGGCTTTATAGTAATAAATGATAATTTTACCCTAAGTATATTATACTA
>CAJKFZ010000215.1 GCA_905199285.1 uncultured Ruminococcus sp. | reverse complement strand
ATTTCTATAAAAATTGGCAAATTTATTAAAGTACATACCCAATCGCCCCCAATTTTTCACGTATTTCATTTTCAAGTTCATGGGACTTCTTGAACATCTCCGACAGCTCTGAGGTCAGCCGTTTCATTTTCTCATCGAACGGCTCGCCGTCATCTTCCTGTTCTTCAATGCCAACATATCGTCCGGGTGTAAGGATATAATCCTGTTTTTCAATATCCTGCAATGTAGCAACAGAGCAGAAGCCCTTTACATCTTCGAGAGTGCCGTCTTGGAACGCAGCAAAAGTATCGGCGAGCTTTTGGATATCCTCTTCAGAAAAGTCCCTGTGCTTACGGTCTACCATATGTCCCATTTTTCTGGCATCGATAAAGAGCGTCTTGCCTTTTTGTTTCTTGCCCTTCGTGATAAACCACAAGGTAACCGGTATAGTAACGCTATAGAAAAGCTGCGTCGGCATTGCGATGATGCCCTCGATAAGGTCATCCTCAATGATTTTCCTGCGGATTTCACCCTCTCCGCTTGATTGTGTGGAAAGCGCACCATTTGCAAGTACCAGACCAATTTTTCCCTTTGGTGCGAGGTGGTGGATCATGTGCTGAATCCATGCATAGTTGGCATTGCCTGCCGGTGGAATGCCATACTTCCAGCGTTTATCCTCAAGCAGCTTCTCCTGATTCCACGGATGGTAGTTGAACGGTGGATTTGCAAGAATGAAATCTGCTTTCAATGTCGGATGCAGATCGTTAGTGAATGTATCTGCCTGATATGATCCGAAGTCGGCATCGATGCCACGGATTGCCATATTCATTTTCGCCATCTTCCATGTATCTGCATTTGCTTCCTGTCCGTAAACAGAGATCGTACCACGATTACCGGAATGTGCTCTGATAAATTTTGCACTTTGTACGAACATGCCTCCACTGCCGCAGCAGCAGTCGTATACACGGCAGTTATCAAAAGGACGAAGAATCGAAACGAGTGTTTTTACGACACTGGATGGCGTATAGAATTCGCCGCCGCCGACACCTTCTTTTTCAGCGAACTGTGCGATACAGTATTCATAAGTACGTCCGAGGAGATCTTCGCTTTGCTCGGTATCGCTCATATCAATGTTGTTGGTGAAGATATCGACAACATCACCAAGCACACGCTTGTCCAGATCCGGGCTGGCATAATTCTTCGGCAGAACGTTTTTCAGAGTTTTATTTTCTGCCTCGATTGCTCTCATCGCATTATCGATCACAGTGCCAATCTCCGCTGTATGAGCTGCAGCTGCAATAGTGCTCCATCTCGCTTCTTCTGGCACGAAGAATACATTTTCCATTGTATATGCGTCGCGGTCATCCTCGAAGCCGTCGCCTTCTTCCACAAGTTCCTGATAGCGTTTATCGAAAGCGGCAGAGATGTACCGCAGAAAGATCAACCCAATAATTACTTTTCTATATTCAGCAGCAGGAATGTGTCCCCACAGCACACACGCAGCATCCCACAGTTGTTTTTCAAAGCCGATGTTGGCGCTTGTCTTATCAGCCATGTAATTTTCCTCCATTGTAAAGCAAACCCTTATAGCTTGTCATCACTTATTTATAAATAGCTCAGGAATATTGTTATAAACAGACTTTGCCTCTTCCTGAACACTTTTTCTTGGACAGTTTAAAACAGAAATTTTCAGTTTTACACCATCATTGGTACGATCCACATATTGAGCCTCATGTTTCTGTATATATGTAGCAACTTCAGAGGAAAAACCGTTTTTCTGTAGCAAAATGCATATCTTGTTTGTAGTTCCATATTCAACATATTCGTACCATTCGTTGGTCAGGTAGTCCCTTTTTTTATATTTTTCAGTTCTGTTGAAACTCGCATAAAGTAATTTGATAATCTAAATAGTATTATATCATTTACAACATTTAGTGTATCCTCGATCACCTTATTATTGTGTTCAGTGCCTTCTACAAATGGAACAGATTCGCCCTTGATATAAATGTTCTTGCCTCGCTTATAGCTGATTGCCTGATCAATCAAATATTTTATGCCGTGCTGCTAGTTGCATAAATATATACTGAAAAATCTGATATCATACAATATATCTGTCGAAAAATAAATCAAGTTATAAGCATAAGCTTTTATTTGTAATAATAATTGAGAAATTAAAATAGATCAAACAGATCATCACCTTTGGGTGTAAGCGATTCGGATAATTTCGTCAACAGTTCTCGAGCAAGTCCGTATTCAACTTTAAGTGGAAAGTAATCACTTTCAAGAATATTGTAAAAGTCACCATAATCCCAAAAAGATTCATATATTTTTGACACTTCAAATTCATAGTGTCTTCCCACTACATCGGGATATCCATACTCTTCAACATACTCTGGTGGCGCTTCATCTATTTCCATAAGCTCTCCGTCATAGCTGTTACCCTCTGAATCAACCCATTCGTCCATCAAGTATCCATACTGTTCGGTTTCAAAATCAGATTCTTCAGGAAATATTGAAGAAACATCAGAACTACATTCTTGATCAATTTCAAATTGATTAACAATGAACTCATAAAGAAATGACTGTGGTTCATTATTATATGTATCCGGAACTTCTCCGTGAGAATAATAAATTGTTGGGTAAAGGATTTCAAGAAATGTTTGATAGCCATTTTCAGAATCACAGTTTTCAAATAGCTCTGTCAGATATGGAATAAAAATATATTCCTGAATCTTAGTCGGTATCATATCATAGAGCATATGAAACGTTTTATCGCCAAAATTACGCTGCCGCTTGTTTTCAAAAAAGTCGCCGATTGCTTTCAAGGTTTTATCTTTTTGTTTTGAAAAATATAATGCGCAAAAATACTCTTGAAAAGAGCGATGTGTAAAGTGATACTTATTACTTTCATAATACATCAAACATAGATTATTCACGAGATCATAAATAAAATCAGTGTATTCAACCGATAAATTATCTTTCTGAGTCTCTTTTAATTTTCTAAAGTACTCCTCAAATTCATATTCTGTTAATTCAAACTTTTCATCACGATAAGTTCTTGCACAAAACTCTGCAAAATAGTCTGCAAATCTGTCCGCAGAAATCTTCATTTTTAATGTCCGTTTGTATGCACCCTTATTAGCATCATGTTTTTGTGAAAGGGCAAGATATGCTTCACGGTAGAAGATATGCATTTTTGATGGCACTTCTGCGAATTGTTCAAAAGTCATCAGCATAATCGTAAGTAACAACGGATTTTGTGTAAACTCCGTATGTGAGTAGTATATTGTACTATCAAGCTGCTGCCTGAAGTTTTCTTTTATTATAGGTTCATCCGGTCTAAAATCAAGTTTGTCGATTAGTTGTAGAGCCTGAATATTTGTAAATGGTCTAAGATTAAGAACGGTGAATCTGTTATAGGAAATAAAGTTGCTGAACGGGCGTGATGATATAACAAACATATTTCCAGAGTACTTGTCTGTAAATCTGTCCATTCGAGTTTCAAATGAGCGTCGGCATTCGGTGCTGATTTCATCCAAGCCATCAAAAAGAAGAATAAATCTCCCTTCGGCTAAAAGCTGGGTAAAATCAGCGATATCTATTTCATCACAAAGGCACGAGAACTTATCAAAAATATAGCTAGTCAAGCTGTCATAATCTAACGTATAATCTTTTAATGCAATAAAAATAGGAATTTTTCTGCCATTTTCGTATTTTTCTATTGAATTCAAAAGAAGATGACGCATAAGCATGGATTTGCCTAATCCGCCTGTTCCGGTAATGATAACAAAACTTGAGCATTCGGCAAGTAAGTCGGCATCAGGATTATGTATTACCTTCTCACTAAATAAATTCTTGTTAATGCGTATTCTCTGGCTTATGTCGTTACAAACATAAAAATCATAAAAAGGTTTTGGATCATCCGCATAAAGAAGTGTTTTAAGTTTGCGGTATTTGTCTTTTGCTTTTTCAAGATATGTCCTTATTGCATCAAATTCATCTTGGAGAAAAGAAGATGGTAAAACTGTAAGAGGTGGTTGATCTGTTAATTTTGAAACAATATCATTGAAAATTATATTGTTATCGGAATTGCTGTCTGCCGCTACATTAGATAATGATATTGTACCAAGTAATTCACCACCGATGGTGCTGATAAATTTCCGTTTTCCCTTCTTTGAAGTAGGTTGTGAATGCCAGCTATTATATGTTTCCGAGCCGATACTATTGTCGGCTCTTTTTGTTATTACAAAATGCCATATTCCTGTAAGTAAATTTGGTATCTGAAAAATGCTGATGTTTTTCATTGCCGCTTTTGTTACACCAATTCCATTTGCATCTATAAAAAACAAGTCTTGATCATTAATGGTAACATCGGAAATTACTAAATCATAAAGAGAACAAACAAGCCTTTCACATTTCCTCTCATGATCTAAAAATCGGTCAATAAACTGCTCCATTCGATCAATAACTGCTCGATAGTTATTATGTATTTCCATATCAAAACTATCAACGAGGTTTGGCTCAGTCATAGGGATATACATACTTTCACTTCGCTGACAGGATTTAAAGTTTGAGGTAATTGTACGGAATGAATCCCTATTAGGCTCTATGTATGTAGGGAATGCAGTCTTGAATAGCCCTATCAGAACAGATGAATCGTCCAAACCATCAGTTGTTCCCTTTACACGACTTCTGGCACTTGTTCGTTGCTTTACTG
>CAJKFZ010000214.1 GCA_905199285.1 uncultured Ruminococcus sp. | reverse complement strand
TAATGAAATGGAGTTTTTTTATGGTTATCAATGAATTTATCAACGGAATTTCTTCAGGAGCTTTCAATGAACAATTCCGGATGCTTTACGGCTCTTCTGAAAAAGTTATGTTAAAACAAAAAGCACGATATTTGTCAGCGGCTGAAAATTTTTCAAGGCTTTATCCTGAATGCGGAGATATAGGCGTTTTTTCTGCTCCGGGAAGAACTGAAATAGGCGGAAATCATACCGATCATCAGAACGGCTGCGTTATTGCGGCAGCAGTTGATATTGATGTTATTGCTATTGTTTCTTTTCACGATGAGGGTGTTATCAGAATAAAGTCGGAGGGATTCCCGAAAGATGAGATAGACCTTAATGACCTTTCTGTACACGACGAGGAGCAGGGGACTTCTGCTGCTATTATACGGGGAATTGCCTCAAAATTCGTAAAGTCTGGAATCAAAATAGGTGGCTTTGATGCATATACAACTTCGGAAGTTCTTTCCGGCAGCGGATTATCTTCCTCAGCGGCATTTGAGGTTCTTATCGGAACAATTATCGACAAGTACTATAATAACGGAAGAATGGGTGCGGTTGAAATTGCTAAAATAGGTCAGTATGCGGAAAATGTTTATTTTGGAAAGGCAAGCGGTCTTATGGATCAGATGGTCAGTTCGGTAGGCGGATTTGTTTTTATCGATTTTAAAAATCCATCTGAACCACATATTACTCCGATTAAATATGATTTTGAAAGTTCAGGATATTGTATCTGTATTACCGATACAAAGGGCAGTCATGCCGGACTTAGTGCGGAATACAGTTCTGTTTCGGAGGAAATGAAACACGTTGCCGTTGAACTTGATCGAGAAGTTCTGAGAGATGTTGACGAGGAGATGTTCTATGAGAAATTACCTGAATTAAGACAACAATGCAGTGATAGAGAGATTCTCAGAGCCGCTCATTTCTTTTCCGAAAATAAAAGGGCTGAATTAGAAAAAGAGGCTCTTGAATGCGGCGATACAGAGGAGTTTTTTTCACTTGTGAATGAATCAGGTGATTCTTCTGCAAATTTGCTTCAAAATCTTTTCTCTTCTCGGAAACCTGAATTTCAAGAAATACCGCTTGCAATTATGTTAAGTAAAAGAGTGTTGAATGGCTGCGGTGCAGTCAGAGTACATGGAGGAGGATTTGCTGGTACGATTCAGGCATTTGTTCCAGCTTATATGGCTGAAGCTTATTCCGCAGAAATGTCACGGATTTTCGATAAAAATAGCTGTATGATTCTTAATATACGTCCTGTTGGAGGATTTGAACTGACTATTTAAAATCTGCTTTTTTGTATACAGTCAATTCTCCAAATTCCTTTTCTACGAAATCAACTATTTCCAAAACAACATTATTATCCTCTTTGCTTTTAATAAGGAATATACTTCCGATTGATACAGTGTTTGGAAAGCTGCTCATTCTGCTTCGTCAAATAATTTGAACTGTCAAGTTTTTGGAGTGATTTTATGTATTTTTATCAACATTTCTATTTTGCGGATGCAGAATAATAAAACATATTGTAAAAACAAAAAAATATATAAAAGGGGTTGACTTTTGCTTCAAGTCATGATATAATAATTAAGTCGTAAGGCAAATGAAAATTATATCGCGGTGTGGAGCAGCTAGGTAGCTCGTCGGGCTCATAACCCGAAGGTCAGGGGTTCAAATCCTCTCGCCGCAACCAAAATTTTCCCGTAAACACGTTGTTTACGGGATTTTATTTTTATTTGTATAACTTAGAATAATGCTTCATACCCTTACCGTACCCTTACGGAGTTTTGAGTTTATGGGTATGGGATTATTTTTATGTGTTTTATGTTAACTTGGGTTAACGATAATATTCAGTATCAGCATTCCCACTGACATAGTTTAAGGTCAACGTTTCCATTGCTTTTGAAAATTACTCCCTCGTCTTTGAGAAGTTCTGCCTGTTCCGTCCAGTGGGGAGCAGGTCGTCCTGCATGGTTTACCACACGGTGACAGGGATAGCTGCCATAGTATTCGGACATACTCAGGACTTTACTGACAAGTCTTGAATTTCTTTCCCTGCCGATAAGCCTTGCAATTTGCCCATATGTGGAGACTTTGCCCTTTGGTATTTCCTCAACAACTGCAAGTATTTCATAAATTAGATTTTCGTTAATCATATTATTCTCCTGCGATTTGATTGATATTGCTTTCAGAACAGCAAGTGTGGTTCATATTGATACTTGATAAGTAATCTTCGCCCCAACTGCACATTGATTTCAGAACAGGAATAATTGTCTTGCCGAAATCAGACAGACTATATTCAACTTTTGGTGGAACAACAGGGTAAACGGTTCTTATAATCAAGCCATCACGTTTAAGTTCTCTCAGTTGCTGAGTCAGCATTTTCTCAGTAGCTTTAGGAATCAGGCGTTTCAATTCACTGAACCGCTTTTTGTTCTCTATCAAGTGCCATAATATGACTGCTTTATATTTACCACCGATTAAGTCAATAGTAGCATCAACTGGGCAGTTGTATTTATCAGAAATTTTTTTCATATATAAGACTCCTTTATACTTACTTTTTTGATAGTACATTACAAAAAAGTACGTACTTGACAAAATTAAATCTTCACGCTATAATTATAACATAATCGATTAAAAATTGCAAGCTGTACAGCAGAAAGAGGTTTTTATGGAATTTTCAAAACTTGTTGCACATCGTCACTCTGTCAGAAATTATCTGCCAAAAAAGGTAGAAGCTGAAAAGAGAAACGCTGTTCTTGAAGCAGGTAGAATTGCACCGACTGCTGCAAATTTACAGCCAGTAAAAGTGCTTGTTTTGGAGAACGAATCAAGTCTGGCAAAGCTGAAAAAAGCAGCTAATATTTATGATGCTCCGCTTGCTTTTATTGTTTGTTCAGACCGCAATAATGCATGGAAAAGACCGTTTGACAGTAAACAGACAATAGATATTGATGCGTCAATTGTTACTGACCATATGATGCTTCAGGCAGAGGAACTTGGTCTGGGAAGTGTGTGGATATGCTATTTCAAGCCTGATATTCTGAAAGCAGAGCTTAGAATTCCCGATAATCTGGAGGCAGTCAATATTCTTGCTGTCGGATATTCCGTTGAAACTGAAATGCCTGAGAAAATTCGAAAGAGTATGGAACAGTTTGCTTTTTTTGAGCAGTTTTAACTGATTTTTCACGCTTAATAAAAAATAAAAGGCGGAGCAATTAAGCTCCGCCCATATTTTTAGAAAAGTCCAGCAATTTTGTTCATACTGTCACGCATAAGGTCGAGCGAGGAGTGGCAGTATAAGTCCATTGTTATCTGTACAGTTGCATGACCTAATATGTCACTGAGTGCCTTGATATTCACACCGTTTTCGATAGCTCTTGTTGCAAAAGTGTGACGGAGTGCGTGAAAGTTAGCGTGTTCAATTCCTGCAATTTTAAGCAGATAATTGAGAGCATCACGCATAGTATGTGGTTCAACACAGGTACCGAACGGCATTGAAAATACAAATCCATTAGGCATAATAGGAACACCCAAAGACATATATTCTTGATTTTGACGTTCTCTGTGTTCAAGAAGCATAGTCCAGACATTCTGCGGAACTGGAATCTCTCGATATCCTTTTGGAGTTTTGACATTGCCCTCGATAAGAGTAGTTGAGCAGGCATCTTCGTCGTCATCGTCGATTTCTTCAAGCTCATTCAGATTTTTCTTTATACGCTGAAGGGTACGGCTGATTTTGATAGTACCCTTGTTGAAGTTTACATCAGTCCAGCGTAATGCACAGAGTTCGCCGATACGTAAGCCTGTTGCAAGGTCAAAAAGAATCGCAAAGCCGAGTCTGTGGGTATGTATAACGCTTAGAAGTTTTGCCTGTTCGTTTACGGATAATACACGCATTTCCTTTTTCTCCTGACGTGGAATTACCGTTCCGTGAGTCGGATTGTTTATGATTATTCCGTTGATACAAGCCTGCTCCATTGCCTGGTGGAGCATATTATGAAGATTGCGGATTGTCTTAGCGGACAGACCGCCTTTGCCGTCAGTTCTTCCGTTTTCAAACTTCTGGTTATAGAAATTCTGAATCACAGCAGGAGTAATCTGCTGTATTGGAATATCGCCTAATATTGGGATAATGTGGTTATGTACATATCCCTCATAGCTTATGTAGGTTGAAGGTCGGATGCTTACGGAAGCGTAGTTCTGAAGCCACTGGATAAGCCAGTCTTTCAGCAAAAATCTGTTCGGAGTAACATAAGAACCTGTCTGTTTGTTATGTAGTACAGAGTTGAGTTTTTCAGCGACTTCTTTGCGTGTCTTGCCGTAGACAGAACGCTGAATCTGTCTGCCGTTGTCGTCACGACCGTCCGAATAACGTCCCTCCCATGTGCCGTTGGAACGTCTGCGGATTGAACCTTCATTATTGCCTTTTTTCATTTGTAAATCACCTCATTTGTATTATTAAGCCAGTTCAGAAAATTGTCACGGGTCACACGTAACTGCTTGCCGAGTTTCAGGACTGGAAAATCTTTTGAATTCATAAGATTGTAGCCAGATGTCAGCGAAATATTGAGATAACCTGCAATATCCTTTGCAGTCATAACGAGAGGAATCTCCTCATTGGAATTAAATTTTGGTAAATTCATAAAAAAATACCGCCTTTCTGATATTTATTATATCAGAAAAACGGCTCTAA
>CAJKFZ010000213.1 GCA_905199285.1 uncultured Ruminococcus sp. | reverse complement strand
TATATGCGAGTGTGCTGGAATAGGCAGACAGGCACGTTTGAGGGGCGTGTGTCAACCGACGTATGGGTTCAAGTCCCATTACTCGCACCATGTTTGCTGAGCAATTTAGATGTTCAACTAAAAAAAGTCCGTATTTACGGGCTTTTTTAGTATATTAGTGGAATTTCTAAATCAAAAATATGGAAGCTTTATGTGAAAAGCTTAGAGCTGTTTAAGAAAAAATTTAAATAAGGTGTAAAATAAAATGGGGCATAGTGAAATGGAACATTATATACTGATAATTGCAATTATCAGTATTCCTGTCATGCTTGCGGCAATCATTACAATTATTGTATTTTCTTGTACTAAAAGTCAAAGAGAGTATAAACGTATAAAAAATATATCAGAAACCGAGGGGACTATTATTGATATTGAATTCGTTTGCTCCTCTCATAGTTTTGAAAGTTCGTATAAATATTACGTTGTAAGTTATTCGTTTACAGATAGTTTTGGAAAAATGTATAACAAAAGCTTTAAGCATCATCGATCGGATGACTTCAAAGAAGGGGACAAAATTATTGTTTATTATGACATTGATAATCCGGATAAGTGTGTAACCGATTATAAGCTGAAAGCTGACAAAAATTGTTGGTGGCAGGCATTGATCATTGCTGCGATTATAATCATTGTTCCAATTGTTATTTCGTTTGCTATTTTATAAATACCTGAAAACTTAGAGTCTGATCATTTTATACGTCAATAATTAATAATAAACTGAGCTTATGTAAATCTTTACATAAGCTCAGTTATTTTGTGATTGCTTTGATTGACGAAGCTGACGGAAAAATTCCGAAAGGATTCCGGCACATTCTTCTTCCATAATTCCGCCTGTAACGTTAGGACGATAATTATACGGAAGCTCAAACATTTTTTGAACAGAAACCGCCGATCCGCTTTTTTTATCGTATGCGCCGAAAATCACGTCGTCTATACGGGAATTTATTATCGCTCCGCAGCACATCGGGCAGGGTTCGAGAGTTACATAAATTGCGCAATCCGGAAGTCTCCAGCCGCCGAGAGTACGGCAAGCCATGTCTATTGCCATTATTTCGGCATGGGCAAGAGCATTTTTGGCGGTTTCACGCTTATTTCTGCCTTCGCCGACTATTTCTCCTGTGTTTTTGCGTACAACGACTGCTCCGACAGGAACTTCGCCTTCACTGAAGGCAATTTCCGCAAGCTCGAGCGCACGTTTCATATACTTTTCCATAAGAACCTCTAAGAACCGATTTTTATTACAGCTTCAAGGATGCAAAGTCCGGCGACTGCTGAAAACGGAAAAGTTCCGATAGCGTAGAGAAGCTGTTTTCTAAATGTAAGCTCGGAATGATACCTGACTAAATAATGTTTGTTTTTTCTCTTTCCGGTAGACATAACTATCGCAGTCATTGCGATTCCGGCAATAAAAACGATAACCATAAATAAGTTTCTATGTATAAATACTTCGGAATCGGCGTTTACCTCAATTATAATAAGTGCGAGCTGATACATTTTATAAACTATATGGACTATAAATGCCGAGAAGATCGTACCGCTTCGCAGCATTCCTATAGCTGCGACAAGCGAGATTAGGATTGCTGACGGAGCTTCAAGAAAATCTCTTGCGAGAAGTCCGGACATAATAGTCGTTATAACTATTGCTAAAACATCGCCGAATTGCCTTAACGCCGAAAAAATTGCACCTCTTAGCAAAAGTTCGGTAATAACTGATAAAATAATAACATTAAAGATTGTATAGATAACAAATTCGGTTTGTCCCCAGACAGAAATATCGGTTTCGATGCTTCGGAAATAGTTGTAAATATCCTTTGTTTCGCTGGAATAAGCCATTGGCAGGCATGATATCGTACATACGATAAGAGCCATGCCGATACTTGCTATAATTTCAGCGGAATCGTTTACAGTCCGCATAATACCGGATTTAAAGGTCATTTTGAGCTTTTTGTGAAGATAAACTACAGGAATAAACAAAGCTGCAAAAGAAATACTCAGCATTACTATAACTATTTCTTTGCCTCCGCCATAGACGGCAGAATAGAAAAAAGTTGTATGGATATCAAATCCGAGCAGTTCGAGCAGATGAATAACGATCTTGCCGACTACTGTATACAAAACCACGGAAATAAGCATTGCGATACCGATTATCTGCATAATGTTTCCGAGCACCTTTTTTTCCGTTTCTGTTTTGGAACGGTTCTCAAATCCACGGCTGTCGCTGAATACACGTTCTTTTTTATTTATTTCAAAGTTAAAGGCAAAGGGATTATCTTTATTTTTCCGCCATTTTTTAAATTCGCTGCTATACGCTGAGGCTGAAACTTCACTGTCAAAATCATCGACAACGCTGATTATATTTTGCTGGTCGGTATTTATTGGATTTTTCATTAAATCCCCCCTATACATGGGTTAATGCAATTTATCACTATAATATTACCATAAAATTAATGCGATTGTGTTATTATTTTAGTTATATTTTCTTAATGAATCATTAATAGGTAATAACATTTATTTTTAAGTAAAATGCGTGACAAAAGGATAAAAATGGTGTATAATAAATACAAACACTATTATGATTGGAGCGATGTTATTATGTCAAAAAAACCTTTTTATATAACAACAGCTATTGCGTATGCTTCCAAAAAGCCTCATATCGGTAATACATACGAGGTTGTATTTACCGACGCTGTTGCAAGATTCAAAAGAATGCAGGGATTTGACGTTTATTTCCTTACCGGAACGGACGAGCATGGTCTGAAAATAGAAGAGCTTGCCAAAACCGAGGGTATAACACCGAAAGAACACGTTGATAAGGTTGCTGCGGAAATCAAGGATATCTGCAAAATAATGAATATCTCTTACGATGGATTTATAAGAACTACTGATGAACAGCACGAAAAGATTGTTCAGAAGATCTTCAATAAGCTTTATGAAAACGGCGATATCTATAAAAGTTCTTACGAGGGACTCTATTGCACTCCCTGTGAAAGCTTCTGGACTCAGTCCCAGCTTGTGGACGGAAAGTGTCCTGACTGCGGAAGAGAAGTTCAGCCTGCAAATGAAGAAGCTTATTTTCTTAAGCTTTCAAAATATCAGAAATGGCTTGAGGACTATATCGAGGAGCATCCTGATTTCATAACTCCTGAAAGCCGTAAAAAAGAAATGCTCAACAACTTCATCAAGCCCGGACTTCAGGATCTCTGCGTTTCAAGAACTACTTTTACATGGAGCATTCCGGTTACTTTCGATCCGAAGCACGTTATCTATGTCTGGATAGATGCTCTTTCAAATTATATAACGGCTCTCGGCTATGATCCTGACGGTTCTGATGAGCTTTTCGAGAAATACTGGCCTTGCGACTGTCACGTTATCGGCAAAGATATTATGCGTTTTCACTCTATTTACTGGCCGATCATGCTCCACGCTCTTGGACTGGAAATTCCGAAAAAGCTTTTCGGTCATAACTGGATCTTGTTCGGCGAGGATAAAATGAGCAAATCAAGAGGAAATGTTATTTATGCAGACGATGTTGTCGAATCTTTCGGAGTTGATGGCGCAAGATATTATCTCCTCAGCGAAATGCCTGTTTCTTCTGATGGCTCTATAACCTATGAATCGCTTATTGAGAGATATAATTCCGATCTTGCAAACACTCTTGGCAACCTTGTGAACAGAACTGTTGCAATGTCTAAGAAGTATTTCGGCGGCGAGATAAAAGCTCCGGTCTGCCCGGAAGCTGTTGATGATGAGCTTATCGCAAAGGCTGTTGAAATGCCGAAGGCGGTTGCCGGATTTATGGACGAATACCGTATGGCTGATTCGATCGAAGCTATAATGAGCCTTGCACGCCGTGCAAATAAGTATATCGACGAAACTGCTCCATGGGTTCTGGCGAAGGATGAGGCAAAATCGGAGCGCCTTGGAACGGTTCTTTATAATCTCCTCGAAACGATTCGTTTCCTCGGAGTTATCCTTACTCCGTTTATGCCGGAAACTGCTGAAAAGATACTCGATGAAATAGGCGCAGAAGCACGTGATTTTGCAAGTCTTGAAAGCTTCGGCGGTCTTGAAGCCGGAAAGAGCGTTGGCGAACCTGTTCCGCTTTTTGCGAGAATCGACGCTGATAAATTTATGGAAGAAGCTGCTGCTAAAATGGCTGCTCAGATAGCTGCTGCAAAGCAGGAAGAGGAGACGGCAGAAGGGATCGAGCTTGCTCCGGAAATAACAATAGATGATTTTGCGAAAGTGGAGATCAGAGCAGCAAAAGTCGTTGCCTGCGAAAAGGTGAAAAAGTCGAAAAAACTCCTCTGTCTCCAGCTTGACGACGGAATGGGTGGAAGACAGGTTGTATCCGGAATTGCTCAGTATTATGCTCCGGAAGACCTTATCGGCAGAAAGATCCAGCTTATTGCAAATCTGAAGCCATGCAAGCTCTGCGGAGTTGACAGCTTTGGAATGATCTGTGCCGCTGATACTCCGGACGGAGTTAAGGTTATTTTTGTTGACGACAGCATTCCTGTTGGTTCAAAAATAAGATAAATAAAATCTGGCTATAAAAATTACTATGAAAAACGGACTGCTGTACGCATTGTATAGCAGTCCGTTTAATTGTTTGTTTTTATTGTTCGGAAATCAGAAATTCCTCAAAAGTACGCTTATCGTCGTATAACACAATGGTGTAATATCTAATTATATGTGTGGTATCAACGCCGGATATTCC
>CAJKFZ010000212.1 GCA_905199285.1 uncultured Ruminococcus sp. | reverse complement strand
TATTCTGTTCCAACCATTCCGATTCTAATCAGAAAGCATCTGAAAGCGTACTTTTTATTATCGCTGGTATCGGGTTTGTTGTTGATGCGATTTCGGTTTTTGGCGAACTCGCAGAGCATGGAAATGAAGGTGCTGTAGGCATCTGCGTCGCCGTCTTGTTCCACTGTAAACCAAGGGAAATCTACGGTCTTTTCAGTTACCTGAAATTCAAGGCTGTCAGTTTTGAATGCTGATTTGAAAAGTTCTCCCTTGTTCTCAATAATGCGTCTGACTCTGTTCAGCGTTCTTTCGCTGAGTGAATCAATGGGCATTTGAATGGTGAGTTTTTCGGGTGTTGTGCTGATTTCGCAGAAAAATCCTGCATCTGCCAGTTCTGCAAGAATTTTTTCATCAACCGCTTCGGCAGTCAGAACCGAGTCCCTATTCAGCATGAAATTTCCAATTTGATAGCTGAATGTCGGAGCACCGAGATACTGCACCGTATTCCCCGATATTTCAGCGATTTTTTGTGCCAGAGCTTTTCGCTGTGATTTTTCAATATTGAATTTGATTTCCATATATGTGACCTCCTGTTTTCACCGTTTCTGCGGCGTTTTCGTAGTCACATATTAACTCGTTCTGCACAGGATAGCAAGTGTAAGATATGACGAAATATCGGGATAAAATCTGTGATAATTCTACTTGATAACTTTATGTGAATTCGGAAGATAACTTAGTATCGGTTCGTTCACAATTCGCTCCCAGATTTGCGTAATAAGCGATTCCGGCAAGGACAAACCATGCATTGCCAACATAAATTCCATTGCCCCACATTTTGTAAGCAGCAGAATCGGAATACGGATTTCTCAGCCATTTTTCCACCTGTTTATGACTTTTTGGCTTGCTGGATTTCCCCATAGCCTTGCGGTGCGTTTCAAAAACATCATACCACCAGTCGATTTCCTCATCGGTCGGATTTTCAGTTTCGAGACCATCACACCACCATGTCGGCATACCCTGCAGCAATGCACATTCCTGCGGAGTGAGCCTCCTCACAATGTATTCAATTTCTGGGGTGCTGTCGTTCACAATAGGTGGATCTTTGTAGTCGGAAGCCACGAGAGTATTCGCTTTTTCCTTTTCGGCTGCTGTATGGTAGGAACTTTTGCTTGTGGAGTATCTGGGATGAGCGATTCCTCCTGCACCCGATGCAACCAGTGTAGGTGATTTTTCTTCTTCGATCTGAAAACTGAAACGGGCATTGTACCCCTGATTCATGGCAGGTCTGCCGATTCCATAGGAAACTGCATGATTTTCCGTGCAGTTCAAGGTGTACATTGTATCGGATTCCTTATAGCCGTCACCGTGATGAGAAGGACGTGAGCCGTTGCCCTCGATGACTACCATTCCTCCCTGATTCTTGCAGGGTGACTGGTTGCTTGTATCAATTGTGCGTGATGTTTCAGCTTCGTAAAATCCGCTGTTGGGATTGTCGGACATCATGGAATTGCTGTGTTTGGAGCAGATTCCGTAAGCTTTCGGAACGAAAAGTGTCTGGTCATTATTACAAGACAGCGTTGCCGATTTATCCTCTTGTATCAACGCCCCACGACCACCAATTCCATGTCCGCACCTGATTTTTAGTGTGGCAGGAACAACTCCCGCACGAAGCGTCGGAGAAGTTTCTTCTTCAAATCCGATGCCACGAGCCTTTGCCGAATGCTCCGTGCAGAAACCAGCCGATTCTACCACAAACGGCTGATTATTGCCGCCTGTTCCGTAGGTTGCTGAAACAGTCTGAGCTATGGACAGCGGACCTGTATATCTGGTATCCTGAGAATGATTCTCAAACATCAGCCTTGTACTGCCTGTCGTTCCAGAGCAATCTGTAACACTTCTGGCAGCTTCTTTCCACGCTCTGACGCTCTCCGCAGAATACCCAGACACGCCCTCGGACTCAAATAGTATTTTTGAGGCACTTGTGCCTGCAAAATCTGCGACAAGGTAGATACGCATTCTTCTCTGGGGCGTATACCAGTATTGTGCGTCGACTGTTCGCCATGCGACAGAGTAATCGTTGTCCATGATTTCTCCTGCCTTTGTCCACTTCGCAGGTTTAGGGATAGATACTGCTGGGTCTTTAATTTTGCAGAGTTCTTCAAGGACGCACCGGAAATCTTCTCCGCCGTTGGAGGAGAAAGCACCTCCGACGTTTTCCCACACTGCGAATCTCGGATATTTGCCATTGGTTGCACACCTCATTTCCTTGATAATTCTGACTGCCTGAAAGAACAGTCCTGAGTGTTCTGCATTCAATCCGGCTCTTTTTCCCGCAACACTTAGGTCGGTGCATGGACTGCCGAATGTAATGATGTCCACGGGTTCAATCTCTGCACCGTTGATATGATTGATATCGCCGAGATGCTTCACAAAAGGCAGTCTTTTAGTCGTCACTCTGATTGGAAAAGGTTCAATTTCCGATGCCCAGATTGGCGTGATTCCTGATAGGATACCTGCAGCAGGAAAAGTGCCTGAACCGTCGAAAAGGCTTCCAAGTGTCAGTATTTTATTCATCAACATCCTCCTCTGCCGCATTCCTGCAAAGTGCAAGGAAATCATTCCTGATAGCCGTATTTCTGTATTGGTCGATAACAGCAGGAATTTCGTGCGAATACACAGATCTGCCGATGATGCCGGAGAGATAGTCATACAGATATTTCAGGTCATTGCCCTTTAACATCGTAATATCTGTATATGCTGTAATGATTGCACATTCATGTTTAGTCATCAGCAGCCTCCAATCTTTGCTTCAGAGCAGTAAAAAACGCCTTGTTTCTGACTGGAATACCTTTTGCAAGGCATTCATTTTCAAAAGCAAAGCGTATTTCCAGTTGTTTTACAGAATAATCTGCACGATATTTCCGCCATGTCATTTCATCATAATGACGGAGTTTTGCCCATAAATCAGGGTAAAATTCCCATAATTTCCGCAGTTCTGACAGCGATTGCAGCGGACAAAGCCAGCATGATACACGCTTGAATCTGTCGTACAAGCCGTTCCAGTCAAAACCACGTTCATAGCAATATTTCAGACAATCGGCTTCTGTCATGTTCCACTCCACAAGCGGGTGAATACACTCAGAACGCTGATTGTTTTTTCGTTCAAGGCGGTATTTTTCATCAGCCGCAATGCCGACATACTGACGGATATCATACTTTTCCCGCAGACTGCGGAGAAATTGTTCTCGTGGCTGATCTTTCAAACGATTGGTACACCACCGCATTTTCGGACCCATCCAGCCATAGCCGTTGTAATCCCTGCCGAACTGCTCACGGAATTTTTCAGGATTTCCACGTTTTATCGGTGCTTCGGAAAAATAGTATTCAAAGCTGTGTTCTGCTTTGATTCTTGTAATCGGTCTGTCGATGTATTTTTCCAGTTTGTCCAGATGTGTGTACATATCGGGAAATTCAAGTCCTGTATCGCAGAAAAGAATCATATCAACCGGACGATTTTCTTCAAGCAATCGGAGTAACATGGCTGAGGAATCCTTGCCGCCAGACAGCGAACATATGAAAAAAGGCGGTTTATTCTCCATTCTGCTCCTCCTTTGGAACATCTGCATAGTCAATACGCTGACCGTCACGAATCAGATACACATCATCAAACCTGCCATTATGCAGCTTGATGTATCTTTCAACGGCAACGTCTACAAATTTAGATTCAAGTTCCACTCCATAGCAAATTCGGTCAAGCTGTTCGCAGGCGATGAGTGTAGAAGCACTGCCAAGAAATCCATCAAGCACCATGCCGTTTGTCTGCGTACACTGCTGAATCAGATATGCGATAAGCGGTACAGGCTTACTGGAAGGATGACCGCAGCCGTCCTCTTTGCTGTTTTTGATACGGTCAAACTCAAATACAGTTTTCTGCTTTTGGTCGCCGTACCAGATGTGCTTGCCGTCCTTACGCCAGCCCCAGATGATGGGTTCATGGATATATTTCCAGTCAGTTCGAGTAAGGACAAGCCGGTCTTTCTTCCATACCAGTCCTGCACCGACCTTGAAGCCTGCATCTTCATAAGCGTCATGGAATACACGAGCTTTGCTTGTCGCATAGAAAACGTAGATGCTTGCATCCTTTGCCATAGCATCTCTGAATCTTTCAAATGCAGATTTCAGGAATTCATAGCCCTTTTCATCATCAAGGTCATCATTTTTGATTTTGCCTGATGTACTTTCAAGGTTGACAAGGTACGGGGGATCTGTACACACAAGATTGACTTTTGTATCACTGAGCAAAGCAGCATAGGTTTCTGGCAAAGTCGAATCACCGCAGATGACTGTATGTCTGCCAAGATGCCAGATATCGCCGGACTGCGAGAAACACGGCTTTTTCAGTTCTGCATCCACATCGAAATTGTCCTGCCGGGCATCTTCATCTGAGGCAAACAAGTCCGCCAGTTCCTTTTCATCAAAACCTGTCAAACCTAAATCAAAACCGAGATTCTGGAGTTCTTCCATTTCAACGGCAAGCAAAGCATCGTCCCATCCGGCATCCAGTGCCATTCTGTTATCGGCGAGAATATATGCCTTTTTCTGAGCTTCAGTAAGGTGGTCTGCAAATACACACGGAACTTCTGTAATGCCTTCTGCCTTTGCTGCCTCAATTCTGCCGTGACCTGCAAGTACGTTGTAGTTCCTGTCGATGATAACAGGATTTACAAATCCAAACTCACGCAGTGAAGAGCGAAGTTTCAAAATCTGTTCCTTGTTATGGGTTCTGGCGTTGTTGGCAT
>CAJKFZ010000211.1 GCA_905199285.1 uncultured Ruminococcus sp. | reverse complement strand
ATATCACATTTTTTCTTTTTTGTCTACATAAAAAGTCACATTACAGCGTAACTTTGAATATAATACAATGATGATATTGCTCTAAAGCTTTAGTTGAAAGAGCAATAAATTCAAAGGAGGTCATTATGAGCGATTTTAATTTTAATTCTTCCTGCGAGGGAGTGCCTGTAAGGGTGAACAGGGTGTTCGACAGTTGCAGTGACAAAGATTGTCTTGCCGAAATTCCGGTAACTATCTGCTCAGGAACAATTTCATCCAACATAAACATAGTAAGAAGCCGTGCTGCATCCGTTGAAAATGTAAGCATAAGCGTTGAACCTGTTCCGTTCAACAAGGGGTTCTATTCGATCGACATTACATTTACATTCAGCCTTGAAATTCTTGGCTACGAAAATTCAAAATGTGCTCCGGTCATTCTTCAGGGAACAGCTTATGCTTCAAAAAACTGCATACTTTATGGAAGCGAATCATCTGTGAAAACATTTACCGATTCCGAAGCCTGCTGTCAATCGACAAATGATCCACCATGCCGAGCCGGCAATCCGCCAACAGCAAGCGTTTCGGTTCTTGAACCCGTTATCCTTGAAACAAATATATGCAGAAATTCTTCCAATATTAATGATCAGAATTCAACGCCGCAAATTACTGTTACTCTCGGACTTTTTTCTGTTATCGAGCTTTCACGTCCGGTCACGATAATGGTTCCAACTCTTGATTATACTATCCCGCATAAGCAATGCTGCAATGAATCCGATTCCCCCTGCGAGGTTTTTGAAAAACTCAAATTTCCCGAAGAGGAATTTTCTCCGCAGTCACTCTGCGACTGTGAAGAGGAATGTGATAATACGGCTTCCGATATGAGTTGATCTCAGTTTTATCGGTATCGCTGTAATGAGAAGAAAAAAACACGGCAGATCAAACCGGCGCCCGATACTCGGTGCAATTATTCTTATTATAATAATTCTGCTTCTGATTTTTTCAATTATTAAAACAGATAAAGCAGTCCGACCGGTTGCCGCAATGCAGGCGGAACATTATGCAAAAAGCTCTGCAAGCGAGATCATCTCAGAAGCTGTTCTTGAGTATCTTGAAGAAAATCGTTTTTCTTATGAAGATTTTGCCGCTGTGCTTTATGATGAAAACGGAAATGTCGTTTCTGTTGAAGCTATACCATATAATATAAATAAAGTACAGTCCGGATTAACGCTTATGATAAATCGGAAATTCAGTTCTGCTTCTGAAACTTATTCCAAAATTCCTCTTGGTTCGCTTACAGGATCGTATATGCTTGCCGGAAAGGGACCGTATATCCGCATAAGAATCTGTCCGGCAGGGAAAGCTTCTGTCGAGCTGAAAAGCTGCTTTGAATCCGCCGGAATAAATCAGACAAAACATCGCATATCTGCGATAGTAACAGTGGAAATAGAATCATCTCTGCCAATTTATTCATTTGAGACCGAAGTGAGCTTTGAGTTTCTTCTTGCGGAAAACGTTCTTATAGGAGATGTTCCCGAATACAGCAGAATGGCTTTTGCAGGATAAAAAGCTTCTTCCTTAGTGCGGCACTCATAAGAAATTTCAAGCCATAGTATTTCTGATTTTACAGTCGGAAGTACTATGGTATTTTTTTATTGACATATTGTTGTGGTCGTGATATAATTTTAGTAAGATAAATCGGAATTTGACGGTGAGGATACAGCATGAACAATATATATAAAACATCGTACAAGGCAGAAAATGCCGAATAGAAGATATTTGTTTTTATATATTTAGATGAGAGAAAGAGTTTCATTATGGTTTTAACAGATAAAACAAAAAAAGTTATTTTAAAAAGATTGCATAGATCTGCAATAAATAAAATTGCCGCAATCTTAATAATATCGGTTATTTTTGGATTTGTCGTAATGCTTATACTAAGGTTTATAAGCGATATAGATATGAGTGCAAATATACTGGTGTTTGGAATGTTTGCACTTATGATGTTCCTTTTTCAGATTGATGATTTTCTGATTGCAATATGCAGGCTGATTGAATGTCGGGAGTTAAAAAAAGCAGAAACAAAATACGATATTGTAAAAGCCAGCCAAATTAAACCCTCACCATGGCCATTTCATCTTGGGAGCAGAATGCTGAATCATAAAAGAGCGTTTTATGAATATGAAGGAAAAAGACGAACAAGACTGTTATGGGCAAATGTCATGGTGAAAAGTAAAGATTACCGATTGCTTTTGCTCGTGCCTGGCAATAAACAAAAACACATATACGCATTTCCGTTTGTGAATTTTATGGACGTGGTGAGTGAGCAGACAAAACTGAGAGGAGGTGAACATACTATGCATAAAGGAAACGAATATCTTGATGATATTACTTATATACGAGATATAAAGCATATTCAATCCGGATCATGGCATCAATATGATGTTCTTCTGGCTGCACAAGGCTATGACTGGAATACCATGATTGGCTGGGCTGACTATATGGCTGCGTCGGATCTGGAAGATGTTTCTGAGGTGACAACTGCAAATAGTAGCCAGGGACAGGATTTTGATATTACCGAATCGTATAAAAGCAACAATGGAAAATGTATCGAAACACCGGAGTTAAAAACCGAAAAGGGAGTGCTTACCATTGCAGGGATAAGTAAGACTCTAAGAGCGCCAATGAAGATTGTATGGTTCAATCAAACACGTGTTATGAGATTCTTTACAACGATTGGCGATGAGCTGATCATCCAAAAGTATGTTGAGACGGTTATCCGCCGTGCTTTTGGGACGGAAAACGCAATGAAGTTAGGTAAGCCTATTCCAGACAAACAGTAAACATAAATTCTGATTTATGCGAATAAAACAATATTAAAAACAAGCCCGAAAACGGTACATCCAAACCGCTTTCGGGCTAAAACTTTTACATAGATATTATACTTTAAGAGCAGACTTTTCTTTATTCAACAGTTACGCTCTTAGCGAGATTTCTCGGCTTATCTACATCATAACCCTTTGCAACAGAAACGTAATATCCAAGAAGCTGCAATGGAATCACGGAAAGACTTCCTGCGAAATGAGGGTCTGTCTGAGGGATATAAACGGTAAAATCGGCAGTATCTTCCATGCTGTAGTTTCCGTATGTTGTAAGTCCCATAAGAGAAGCTCCACGGCTTTTTACTTCGACCATATTGCTTACGGTTTTTTCGTAAAGATCCTGCTGAGTAAGAACGCTTATAACGAGAATGCCGTCCTCAATGAGACTTATCGGACCGTGTTTAAGTTCTCCGGCAGCGTATGCTTCGGAATGAATGTAGCTAATCTCCTTCATTTTAAGACTTCCCTCAAGGCTGATAGCATAGTCTATTCCTCTGCCGATAAAGAAAGCGTCTTTAGCTCCGGCAAGCTTATTTGCAAACCACTGAATCCGCTCTTTGTCCTCAAGAATTTTCTCGATCTTATCAGGAATAGTATAGAGTTCATCAATCATTTCACTGCACTTTTCTTCGCTCATCTCACCTCTTGCAATTGCAAACTGCATAGCGAGAAGATAACCTGCAATAAGCTGTGTGCTGTAAGCTTTAGTAGTAGCAACGGAAATCTCAGGTCCGGCAAGAGTATAGAAAACGTTATCGGCTTCACGAGCGATAGAAGAACCGACTACGTTAACAATACCAAGAGTTTTTATGCCTTTATCCTTAGCTTCACGAAGAGCAGCAAGGCTGTCGGCGGTTTCTCCCGACTGACTGATGATAATTACAAGACTGTCTTTTACAAGAGTCATTTTTCTGTATCGGAATTCCGATGCAAGCTCAACTCTTACAGGTATAGTTGTAAGGTCTTCAATAACATACTGAACAGCCATTCCGACATGATATGCCGAACCGCAGGCAACAATATAGATCTGGCTTATTTTCTGCATTTCCTCATTGGAAAGATCGATAGAACTAAAGTCGATTTTTCCATCTTTAATAACAGAATTAATCGTATCACGAACTACCTTTGGCTGTTCGTGAATTTCTTTGAGCATAAAATGTTCGTAACCGCCCTTTTCAGCAGCTTCAGCGTCCCATTTTATTTCTGTAAGCTCCTTCTGAATCACTTCACGGTCGATATTATAAAATGTTACATTTCCCTTTTCAAGCTTAGCAATTTCCATGTTTCCAATATAGTAAACATTTCTTGTATATTTAAGAATTGCCGGAACATCAGAAGCAACATAAGTTTCACCGTCTGCGATTCCGATTATCATAGGACTGTCTTTTCTTGCTGTATAGATCTCGCCGGGATGCTCTTTAAACATGACGCAAAGCGCATAAGAACCTCTTATACGAATCATCGCACGAGCTATTGAGTCAACCGGTCCGAGACCGTATTTTTTATAATAATAGTCAATGAGTTTAACAGCAACTTCTGTATCGGTCTGTGATTTGAATTCATAATTGCTTTTTACAAGCTTTTCACGAAGTTCCTGATAATTCTCAATAATACCGTTATGAACGGCAATAACGTTTTCATCGTCGCTGCTGTGGGGATGAGCGTTAAGCGTTGATGGTTCACCGTGAGTAGCCCATCTTGTATGTCCTATACCGCAGCTTCCTTTAACTGCTTCGCCGTTATTAGTCATTTTTTTAAGTACATTGAGCTTGCCTTTGGCTTTAACTACCTCTGTTTCTCCGCTGCCGTCACGAACAGCAATACCTGCTGAATCATAACCTCTGTATTCAAGCTTTGACAGTCCATCAAGCAGAATCGGAGCTGCCTGCTCTGTTCCGGTAAAACCAACTATTCCACACATAATTTATC
>CAJKFZ010000210.1 GCA_905199285.1 uncultured Ruminococcus sp. | reverse complement strand
GCTCTGTGTGATGTTGCTTTAATGTTGATGATCTTGATTGCGAGATTTATGATAAAATGGCAGTCTTGTGTACACGGCTAAAAATGTTACACAGGTAAATAAAGAATTTAATCTGACTGGTGGACAAAACTATTTCATCAAAATATATAACTACAGCAAAAATCCATGTAACTATACATTAACATTATCTTAGTAGGATGTATTACCATGAAAAAGAAGATATTATCGCTCTTGCTTGGTATAGTAATTTCAATGCAATGCATGTGTTTTACTGTTAATGCCGAAACTGACACAGATAGTACCGATAGCATAAGAACGATCGCTATAGATTTTTCGGACGAAAATCATCCGGAAATTGAACTTTATGAGGGGGAACAGGTACAATTGGTCATTCCCGATGAACCCGATATGCCTGAGATAAGCTACATCGCATTCCATGCCTTGAATCAAATGGCGGCGGTTTCGCACGATTTAAAGCTTACAGGAATTTGCGCAGGAGAGAAATATGTAACTGTTTACATTAGGCGCAAGGGAATGTCATATGAGGAGTGGCAGACTTTACGACTGCATATTTTGAAAAATGATTCAATTTCTACTGAAAATTGTGCCGAAATGGAAAAGTTAAACCAGCTTGACGGCTTCTGCCTCAGAAAAATGGAGTTTGTCAGCGCTTTAGATGAAGATGCACCAAGACTTGATATGAAAAAGGTTCAGGAAATCATAGATACCTCCGAGGACTATGTGGAAATGCTTATGCGCCTTAATCAATATTACAGTTATGCCGATTTTATGACCGCAGGAGGCGGATTTACAACATACACTTACTGGTTAGATCCAAAAGGAAATGAAAGTATACACTACATTCTTGAAGGGGAATTTATCATCTATACAAAAAACTGCCGATTATGGCACTGTTATAGGAGTACAGGGCCTTTATCCTGAAAAAACAGAGTTTCTTCCAAACGGAAAAGATAAAAATTATGAATACATTGAGTACAATCAGATAAAGCCCGAAGGATACGGCACGCTGAATTTGAAATTCATTGACGAATCAACAGGAGAAGCTTTTACCGAAACAAATGGAAAATTTCAGCTTGTTTCAGAAACAGATGACGAGGTCATAAAAAGTTGGGATATCTCCAAGGGCAGCGAGGTAAGCTATGATGTATATATGAAAAAACGCCACTGGGATGATCCGTATCTTTTAGGCGATGTAAACAGCGACAATATGTTTAATATCACCAATGTGGTTAAACTGCAAAAATGGCTGCTCGGCAATACTAACACAGTATTAATGAATTGGAGAGCTACTGATTTATGCGGAGACGGTGTGTTGAATGCATTTGATTTGTGCTTGATGAGAAAAGCTTTAATTGAAAACAGATCATCTGATTTTTAAAGCAATCAAATAACATTAATCTATTGGTACACTCAAAACCTATCTCACACAACAATACCGTTTCGGATTTCATGCTCACGCACACAGCGATAGAATGTATTTGCCGAAGCTCCATTCTCCGCATAAAATCCCTACCTGTGATATTTTCTTTGACTTCCATTCCCCAGATAGCTTGACGAACATCTCCAAATCAATCGGAATAGGTGTTCTGCGATTTGTTACGCCGCCATCAGAATGCATTTTATGCTTGTGTTAATTTTGACGAAGCATTTTGTCCAGATGAACTGAAAGACAAATCAATTTGTGTCAATAGGGATATTGCAGAAGTGCTGCGGGATATGATATCATCTACTGAGTGATGCGTGTACACGATATTTGGAAGCACTGAAATGGCATAAAAGATTAACCGCAGCAGTAATCACACCGACTACTGCTGCGACGTTTTTTATGTGTTTATGCTTCGGTTTCCGTCTCATTAAGGAACTGAAAAATCATCTAATACTCAGAAAGATTGGATTATCCAAAAATAATGCTCACCGAAGTCCCGACATTTTCTTTACTTTCCAGTTCAATTTCCGCATTGTGATACATTGCGCCATGCTTAACGATAGCAAGCCCAAGACCTGTGCCTCCGATAGCCTTGGAACGTGCTTTGTCAACTCTGTAAAAGCGTTCAAAAACACGGCTTTGCTGAGCTGTCGGAATACCGATTCCCGTATCACGCACGATCAATTTGATCTTGCTGTCTGACGAGTTGACTATTATATCCACAATACCATTATCTTTGTTATATTTTACAGCATTGTCGCATAGATTGTAAATCATTTCATCCAGAATTTTCTGTACACCAATAACTTCCGCAGTATCGCCTATCACATTGATTTTAATGTTTTTCTTATCAGCCTCTGCACGAAGTCTTTCCGCAGCTTCCAAAGAAAGAGCAAACAAATCAACAGTTTCTTTTTCATAAACCACCGCCTTTTCATCCAGTTCGGAAATCTTCATAATATCCGAAACAAGCGAGATCAGTCTTTGTGCTTCATCATAAATAGAATTTGAAAAATCAATTACCATTTCATCAGGAGTATCTCCGTTTTTCATGATTTCGGCAAATCCGGATATAGAGGTAAGCGGCGTTTTCAGTTCATGGGAAACATTTGATGTAAATTCACGCCTCAGCTTTTCACGATTCACGCTTTCTGTCACATCCAGAATCACAATTACAGCACCAATCGTATGACCCTCTGCAAAAACAGGATTCGCAATAAACCGACAGCATCTTTCATCTGATTCCGTTTCTGATTCATAACGTTCACCAGATAATACACATTCAAGCATTTTTCTGAATTTCTTTGTACGATTAACTGAAAGTATACTATCTGATTCTATTTCAGAAATATCAAGGAATTTCATTGCTGAAGAATTATATGTCAAAATACGCATCTCTTTGTCAATCACTAAAAAGCCTTCATTCATATTTTCTGTGATAAGCTTAAATTCTTCCTGCATCTGCATCGCATCTTTTAACTGCCTGTTAATAGTCTGACGCTGATTTGCAATTTTTTTCAGAAGCGGTGTTAATTCATCGTAAGTTGCATTATTTTCAGGATGTTCAAGATCAAGCGTATTGATAGGCTCAACAAGTTTGACAGATAATCTGTGGCATAACCATAACGAAATCAATAATGTAATCAATACAACAACTGCAATCGGCTGTGCAAGACCGAATAATATTATCACAATTGTATAGTGCCTTGCAGAAATTCGCAAGATATTTCCATTCTCCATTTTCACTGCATAATATAAGATTTTTTCTGTTAATGTATCGGAATACCGTGAACTTGTACCGCTACCGTTTTGTATGGCTTCTTTTACTTCATCACGGTCAATGTGATTTTCAAGAGACTCTGCATCTGCCATGGTATCTGCAATAACAGTTCCGTCAGACGAAATCAGCGTGATACGCTCGTTTTCATCATGGATACTGTTCAGATAATCCACCCCCTCGTTTTCTATTGCTGTAGAAATATATACTGCTTCTCTTTGCATTTCTCTGATAAGCTGTGATTCAAAATATTCATAGAGAACGCCCATTATAAGAACGATGCTGGACAGCAGCACAAGCAGCGTTACCAGCATAGAAGATCGGAAAATTTTTTTATGCAAGCACATCACCGCCTATCTGATATCCGATATTTTTCACTGTCCGGATATAGTTTCCGGCAGTTCCGAGCTTCATACGGAGATTACGGATATGCACATCAAGGGTTCTGGATTCTCCGTAATATTCACCCCATACCTTTGCAAAAATCTCCTCACGAGTCAGAACTTTTCCGTCAGCTTCAAACAATGCGGTAAGCAGACGATATTCCTTAAAGGACAAAGAAACAGATTGTTCGTTTACTTTCACAATGTGACGATCTGGATTCATAAACAATTCGCCGATACGATATGTTTTCTCTGTAACTGACTTTTTCCTGCTGCGTCTCAGAACTGCGCGAATTCTTGAGATAAGTTCTGTAATACCAAACGGTTTGGCAATATAATCGTCCGCACCCGAATCAAGTCCTGTCACCTTATCAATTTCGCTGTCTTTTGCAGTCATCATAATGACATACATCTCTTCATCTTCATAACGGATTTTTTTCAGAATAGAAATGCCATCCTCTTCCGGCAGCATAATATCAAGTAAAATCAAATCCGGCTTTTGTTCTTTATATGTGCTGTAGAATTCACTGGGAAGAGGAAATCCCTTTACACAATATCCTTCTTTCGCAAGTGCATAACAGACAAGCTTGCGGATATTGTCATCATCTTCAAGAACATATATATTTTCCATTTAAGCCACCGACCTTTCTCTCCTATTATATACCATTCTTGAAAGCAAATCAATATGGAATATTCTTATGCTGCCCGGTCATGGAATAAATGACCCATTCTGCAATATTTTCTGCATGGTCGCCGATACGCTCAAGATACTTTGCAATCATCAGAAGATCCACTAATGATTCTGCATCGTCATGACCATTCTGAACTGCTTCTATCAGTTCCTTTTTCACCTTCAGAAAAATTTCGTCTACTGTATCGTCCATGACGATAACCGAATAGGCGATATCAATATCTTTCTTCACAAATGAGTCGATGCTGTTATTCACCATGTGTATAACGGCTTCCGCCATATCGGTAATATGAACTCTTGAACTAAGATCGGAAAGGCATACATATTCCGCAATTTCAGCAATATCCTCCGCTTGATCGCCGATACGTTCCATGTCGGAAATCATTTTCAGTGCAGAAGTAATCAATCGAAAATCCGTTGCAACAGGCTGCTGATGCATAAGCAGTTTCATGCAGTGGGATTCGATATCACGTTCCTTGCGGTCGATTTGCTTTTCGGCATAAACGGCATTTTCTTTCATTTCAGCATCACGGTCTACCAGATATTTCACCGCATA
>CAJKFZ010000209.1 GCA_905199285.1 uncultured Ruminococcus sp. | reverse complement strand
CTTTCCCTTTGTAAAAAATTCCGTTTCCCTGAGCGGATTCCACATCTGAACCGTTCTTCCTACAAACTGATATCCACCAGGGCCTTCCATACCGTAAACACAGAGATATGCACCGCCTATACCAACAGCATTTTCAGGAGTCCACGGTCTTGCAGGATTATATTTGGTAGTCACCATTCTGTGACGTGGATCAACAGGAGTCGCAACAGGCGCTCCGAGATAAACATCTCCCAGTCCAAGCACCAGATATTCTGCGTCAAATACGATGTTCTGCACATCTTCAATACTATCAAGTCCATTGATCCTTCTGATAAATTCAGGATTCGACGGACACCATGGAGCATCAGGTCTTACGGTCTGCTGATATCGTTTTGCAGCAAGCTGCGTCTGAGGATCGTCCCATGAAAGCGGCAGCTTTATTACTCTTGACGGTACTGTAATATCGTCAAGTTCTCTGAGATCAGCATTGATCTTTTCAATTTCATCGCAAATTTCTCTTGCGGAAACTTTATTTATATCAAAGTGAATCTGCAACGAACGTATACCCGGAGTCATATCAATAATCGGGAGACTGCTTTTTTCAATCTCGTTCATAAGAATATGAATTCTGAAACGAAGCTCAATATTAAGCTCCATTCTGCCATATTCGATCAGAATGTTTTCTTCACCCTGCAATCTTATTTTATAATCGGTATTATCATGTGAACCTTCTGCAATAACTGCATAAGAAGCGTCAAGTTTTTCAGGTTCGGGCAGCGTTATCTTTGTATATTCAAAATTGATATTTTTATCCTGTTTTTTTCTGATATCTTCAGCCTGTTCAAGAGTCAGAAGCTGAAAGCGAACCTTATCTCCCGGATGAAGCTGACCAAGTTTCCAAAGTTCTCCTTTAGCTGTCGTAACTGAACATACAAATCCGCCGAGAGAAGGTCCGTCAGGTCCGAGAAGAATCGACTGATCGCCTGTTAAATCAAGGGTGCCTATTGCATATGCGTTATCATGAATATTCGATGGATGAAGTCCTGCTTCACCGCCGTCTTCTCTTACCCACTGAGGTATCGGTCCGTTAAGTCTTATCCCTGTTCTCGCACTGTTAAAGTTTACCGTATATTCAGAGCTTGTAAGAGTTTCGAGATATTCAGGTTTAAGATACTCATCAGTCGGCTGAGGACCGGGAATCACACCTATGATCCAGGTATTGTCAATTTGAGGGATATATTCGCTTTCAAATGAAGCTACAATCTCGACTTTACAATTCTGTCTTAAATGAAGAACATCGCCGGTTCTTAATGCCCTGCCGTTATGACCGCCGAATTTACCATCTGAAAAAGTTGAAGATGAACCCATGATCTGCGGTACGTCAATACCTCCTGCAACAAGAAGGTATGTCCTCATGCCCTTTGTGCAGGTTTTGAATTTTAATTCCTGCATAGGCTCGGCATTTATAACTGTATACATCGGAATCGGTTTGCCGTCAAGCTCAGCAGACATATCCGCTCCGGTAATACAAAAACTGGCGGCTGTTCTGAACCGATATGTACCTCCTCGCATAGTAAGCTCTATACCTGCCGCATTCAGATCATTTCTAAGAAGTTTGTTGCCTATTTTAAAACTGTAAGCGTCCATCGCACCGCATGGAGGAACGCCTACTGTCCAGTATCCTATCATACCGTAGGCATCCTGAACTGTTGACTGCACACCGCCATCAAGAACTTCAAGCGCAAATTCTTCCGGTAAAAAACCATCAAGCATCTTAGTAAACAGTTTTCCGTCTTTATAATTATCGGTAACTATAAGGCTTTTCAGATATTGTAAATTCGTTGTCAGACCATAAACTCTTGATTCATTAAGCACATTGAGCATTTTCTCAACAGCGTTTTCTCTTGTATCGCTGTGAACGATAAGTTTTGCAAGCATAGGATCGTAAAGCGAACTCACTTCAATATTCTTTCTTATCCATGTTTCTACTCTTGCTTTATCACTGAAAATTACATCGTCAACTTTACCGCTGCTTGGTCGGAAATTATTTATGCAATCTTCTGCGTATACTCTTACTTCAATGGAATGACCGCTCGGAACAGCTTTAAATTCCTCAATACCTTTAAGATCGCCTGCTGCTTCCTTTACCATCCATTCAACAAGATCTACACCATAAACTTCTTCTGTAATACCATGTTCAACCTGCAACCTGGTATTAACTTCCAGAAAATAAAACTTCTCATCTGATTCGTCATAAAGAAATTCTACTGTGCCAGCGCTTCTGTAACCGCTTGTTTTTGCAAGATTTTTTGCTGCCTTATACATAGACTGTCTTACTTCATCCGAAAGATTTGGCGCAGGAGCTTCTTCAACAACCTTCTGATTTCTTCTTTGAACGCTACAGTCACGTTCGCCAAGAGTGCAAACTTCTCCATATTCATTGCCAAAAATCTGAACTTCCACATGTCTTGCTCTTCTGATATATTTTTCAAGAAATACTCCTGCGTCGTTAAAATTGCTTTCTGCAAGATGACAGACATTATCATAAGAGGCAACAAGGTCATCTTTATTCTCACATATTCTGATACCAATACCGCCTCCGCCGGCAGTACTCTTTATCATTACGGGATAACCGATTTTTTCAGCTTCTGCAAGTGCTTCATCAATTCCGCCTAAAAGTCCTGTTCCCGGAAGAAGCGGAACATTTGATTTTTCAGCGATTTCCCTTGCAGAATGTTTAAGCCCGAATAACTTTATCTGATCGGAATCAGGTCCTATAAACCTGATATTATTTTCCTCACATTTTGCTGCAAATAATGTGTTTTCACTTAAAAAGCCATAGCCCGGATGAATTGCCTCTGCTCCTGTTTCAAGCGCTGCATTTATAATTTTATTTACATCAAGATACGTTTCTTTAGCGGTTCCTTCTCCAAGATAAACAGCTTCGTCCGCATTCTCAACATGAAGACTATCCCTGTCTGCCTTTGAATATACTGCAACGCTCTTTACTCCCATTTTAGAGAGTGTTCTTTGGATTCTTACTGCAATCGCACCTCTGTTGGCAATCAAAACTTTACTGAACATAATAATTTTCTCCTTTTGTATTTCAGTCCCATATAAGAAGTCTTACCGGTGTGGGATTGTAAGCATTGCATGGATTATTAAGCTGCGGGCAATTGCTTATAAGAATCATAACGTCTTCAAGCGCTTTCATTTCAACATATTTACCCGGAGCTGAAACACCGTCATCGAACTTATAACCGCCTTCTTTAGTAATCGGAACGTTCATAAAGAAGTTGATATTCGGAGCTAAATCTCTTTTCCGTATATCAGCTCTGCAATCTGCAAGCTGAAGCATAAAACTGTCACGGCAGTTGTGCATATATCTTTTTTCTCTTGCATAACGAACCGTATTGCTCTGAGATGAACAAGCTCCGCCCAGCGTATCATGTCTTCCCGTTTTATCTGCTGTAATTTCAAGGAGAGGTCTTCCCGATTCTGCCCTCAGGATACTGCCTGTTGTCAGATAAATATTCTTCTGTGCAACTATGGTCTGTACTGCACCATAATGATCCTCGGGGTTATGAAGATCATAGAAAGTTGTATCAACCGCCTGATTTCCTTCAAGATCAAGTATTCTGAAAGTCTGACCTTTTTTCAGTTCGTACATCCAGCCAAGACCTGCTTCAAGTACCTCGTTGTATACAGCATCCTCTTCTCTGAGTTCACTATCCTTTTCAATAAATCCGAACATTGTTAAATACCTCCTTTTATCAGTCGCCGATGAGATTAAGATAATCCCACGTATTTTCAAAAGCCCTGTAATTCTCGTCCCTATGATTTACACACTCGTCCATCAGATCTGTTTTCGGAGCATTATAAACTTCCATAGTGACCGGAACAGACGGATATTCCTTTGAAGGATCAAGAGGATTAGGCGTATTGGAAATAATAATAATGCAATCCATCTCGGTTCTTAGTGTTACAGTTGCACCCTTCCTGCAATGATCCGTCACATAATGCATACTGCCATCATCATCAACATACACTTTAGCAAAAAGATTGACGCAGGGAACAATATCTCTTTTACTCATGTTATTACGAATAAGCTCGATCTTGAAATTCTCCTCACCGCATCTGTAATACTCATTTCCATGAGTCTGATATGAAGTTTTACCGTACTTTTCGTCAGTCATTTCTCTGGTGGTATGACCGGTAATGGAATCATGCCATCCGAGACTATCCTCAACGATACTTGCAAGAACTCTGCCATTATCGCTCATCAGCACATTTCCTTTAGTAAGATGCGCTGTATACTGTGCTTTCAAAGAATCGGGCATATTATACCGTTCAGACGTATCCTTCATATTATAAAGGAGAACAGATACGTTGGCATTATCTCCAAGCGCCTTGAAATGTATGTATTTGTTTCTGCCGATAGCTCCGGACCATTTTTCTCCGGGTTTAAATTCTTTTGCAAAAATCTTTTGCATATTTTACAACTCCTTAAAAAATAAAGCCTGTAAGACGCAGACTGTAAACCAGCTGTCTTACAAGCTCCATTGCTTTATATTTGTATCCGAGCATCACTGCTCTTTACTATGATTACATTATACACCGTAAACTTTATTATTTCAATTACTCTAAAGTATGTTTTTCATTCATATTCCATACTACTTTAGTTCTATTTTCAGAAGTTACCTTTATAATCAAGAAATAATAAAATCAACCGTCGTCTATTTGAAACCCCTGTTTTACAAAACAAATTATATATATGTTTTTTTATAAGTTTCTTCGCTGAGTGCGCTACGCCGGTCGCATTTCTGGATTCTTCGGTACTTATAGGAATATTCTGTACCAGTCTGACATTTCAGGACAGGACGCCCAGTCC
>CAJKFZ010000208.1 GCA_905199285.1 uncultured Ruminococcus sp. | reverse complement strand
GATTCACGTTCCCTTTTCCGACTGAAAGCAATCCGCAGCCGTTTACACTTGGAAGATACAACACGCAGAATATCATGGAAATTATCAATGACGGCGACGAAACGGGTTTCATTCTGGAGATTGAAGCAATCGCCGATGCCCGTTCTCCCACACTCTACAATGCGGACACGGATGAGTATTTGCAAGTTTCCGGAGAGATTCTTGCAGGAGATATTATCACTGTGACGACCAAAACCGAAAATAAGACGGTAACGCTTGACCGTGGCGGTGTCAGGACAAATATCATTAACCACCTTGTTTCCGGCTCAACTTGGCTGACGCTCCGTGAGGGCAAGAACCGTTTTTATCTCCGTGGCACAGGGCTACAAAATCTCAAAGTGAAAATCATTCATACGAATGCTTATCTGGGGGTGTGATATATGCAAATTGAAGTTTATAAAATGACAGCAGACGGCGATTCACTGACGATCACTCTTGAAGCAATCTGCGACACATTTTCCTCTCTGCTGTGGGATATTGAGTATTAACAATGCGGCAGATTCGAGGTGTATATCGCTGCCAGTCCACAGAATATCGAGATTTTCCAGACAGGCAGGATTGTGGGACGTGATGATGACAGTCAGCACTTCAGCATTATCGAATCCGTCCACATCGACACGGATATGGAGAATGGCGATTACCTCACTGTAAGCGGTCGTTTTCTTATGTGCCTGCTGGAACGGCGTATCATTTATCCGACCTACTCTATCACAACAGAAAAGCCGTACAGCGACATTGTGCGTGAGATTGTGTCACAGAATGCGATTAGCGGTGACAACCGCCGTATTCCAGGTTTATCTCTCGGAACTGTATCCGGCACTTGTTGGGAGCAGACCGCCACGCTCCAGATTAGTTACACAAATCTTATGGAATGGATTTACAATATTTGTGAAAAGATCGGCGGTACGGCGAATATCCGTCTTGTGAAGGATACTGGTGAGCAGTACCGCATGGTATTCGATCTTTCGGAAGGCAGTGATCGCAGCATCATGCAGGAAGATAATCCGCATATTATTTTCTCCGACGCATACAGCAACCTGTTGTCATTCTCCTATGCAGAGGACAGTTCCATTCAGCGAAACTTTGCCTATATTCTGGGAAAAGGCGAAGGTGCTGAACGTAAGCGAACAACGTATTTCGACGGCGAAGAGCCGTCTTTTTTAGAGCGTTATGAACTGTATGTGGATGCGGATGATATTTCAGAAGAAGAACAAGTTGACGGTGAGACCGTTTCCATTCCGGAGGAGCAGTATATCGAACTGCTGAAAACGAGAGGATCTGAGAAATTGATTTTACTGCAGACTGCTTCGGAGTCATCTATTGCCGCTAATTCCACACAGTATCAGTATAATCGTGATTATTTTGTTGTCGATTATGTGACAGTTGAGCATAAAAGTTTCGGCTTGATACAGCCGAAAATCCAGCTTGTCGGCATGATAGAAAGTTTCGATCAGAACGGCAGAAGTCTTACACCAACTTTTAAGGGAGCGTGATGGTTATGGCATTTTCATCAGGATTTTTCAATTCAAAAGGACTTGACAGGACGTATACAGCGGAGAATTTCACGGAGTATTTGTCGAGCATTATCTGCAACGGAATTCTCGACACATACGGTCAGAATTTCAAATTAACGGCGGCGACAAGCGGGCTAAAAGTCATTCTTGGCACAGGGAAAGCTTGGATTAACGGGCATTATTTTGTCAATGATTCACGCTACAGCATTGACCTTAGTTCTTATCAGGATGAATCGCTTCCTCGTTATGTGGCGATTTCTATTTTACTCGATACTTCGGAAAATTTACGCAGTGTTTCCCTTGAAATTACACCCGGCACGCCTGCGGAATCGCTGTCACTGCCGTCATTTCCGGCAAGTGAAAACAAGGCAAGACTGCTGATGTACGCAGTACGTCTGAACGTCGGTACAACATCTCTGACGGAACATGACTGGTACGATTATCGTGAGGACAAGAACGTTTGCGGCTACTGCAAATGTATTCTCGGCAAATGCAAGGTGACGGAAATGCAGTCGCAGCTCGCACAGATTTTAGCCGAAATTTCGGACTATAGCAGGACAGTTGAAGAACTTACCAATAAAATTGAATTGCTTCAAACCAAGGTCGATGACCTGACCGGCGACATCATCAAAACCAGAGAAATTGGCGAAAATGCGTACTATGTTCTCTATTCAAACGGCAGACTTCTCCTGCGTGGCACGGGTGCAACTTATGATTATGAAATCGGGAAATTGCCGTTCTGGGAGAACGAGAACATCAAAAATCTTGTGATCAGCGAGGACATCACAGCAATTGGTAGCAGTGTATTTGAGCGCTGCTTCAATATGGCTTCCGCAAGCTTTCCGAATACGCTGACAAGCATCGGTGAGAGGGCGTTTTTCATGTACAGTCAAGGCGGTCTTAATGAATTGACAATCCCCGCATCCGTCACGACATTGGGAGAAAAGGCGTTTGTCAATCAAGAAATCACATCTGTTGTGCTGCCAGAAACGCTTACCACACTCGGCACATATATCTTCATGGGCTGCACTCGGCTTACAACTGCAAGAGTGGAATGTTCCGAAATTCCGGGATTTTGCTTTGTGCAGTGTTCATCTCTTAGCAGTCTGACGTTGAGCCGCAACGTGAAAAAAAATCGGTTCTCACATGGTAAACTACACGCCTTTGCACGAGTTGACATATGAGGGCAGCCTTGATGACTGGGCGGCGGTGCAGAAAATGGGCAATTGGGACAACAACAGCGGCATGGACGATCCGCACGAGCTTGACAAAATCATTTGCCTTGACGGATTTATGGAGTACGACTGTGAAAATAGAGAATGGAACGAGGTGCGTGAATAATGTAGAAATTCCTTGTAAAAAAAACAGAGCATTGAGATTCTGGAACGTGAAGTGCTGGCGGATTACCAGATCCAGTATGTTCAGTTCAAATTTACCTTTGACGGCGAATGGAAAAAATTTCATAAAGTTGTGCAGTTCTCGCAGTGTGATGAGGTTTACAGCATCGTTCTCGGCTTTGACGGGACAAGCTGTTATCTCCCTGCGGAGCTTCATGTGGGTGCAGTAAAAATGTCTGTTTTCGGCTATGATGCGGAAAGTTACACGACCGTCAGGGCGACAACAGTCCCCGTCACGCTGAATATCCGTCAGTCTGTTTTTGTGGGTGATGATGATACGCCCATACCTCCAACACCTGATTTGTATAAGCAGTTGTTACAGAAAATCACAGAGATTCAGTCTGGTGTAAACGGCAAGGACGGTCTTTCAGCCTATAAACTTGCTAAAGAAAATGGTTTCACAGGTACGCTTACAGAATGGCTGGAAAGCCTGAAAGGTGCTGACGGACTGCCGGGTAGGGATGGCGTTGATGGAATCACTCCTGATATGTCAGAATATCCCAATACTGCGGCGGTTGAACTGATGATTCAGAAAATCACAAATCCGCTGTCACTGAAATCCCCCGAGCATCAAAATCAGTCTGTTTTAGATGAAATCACGGCAAGTTATACACTGGAAGAACAGCGTAAACTTGCGGAAATTCAGCCGTCCGACTATGCGACCAAAAAAGCTCTTGCAGATGAAGCACTCGCTATTCGTGAAGCAATGATTCCACTGACGAGAGAACTGCATTCACACACGAAAATATGGCGGTTCTGGAGATGCTGACGGCTGAACAGTTAGCTCTGTTAGGCTGGTTGCAGCAGTTTGAGGACAGTACAAAATACGATATTCAGACGATCAGGGAATTCGTTGAAACTGTCATTTCGCAGGCACACTGGCATCATAATCTGACGCTTTTGAACAGCATTACCGCCGCAAAAATCGCAAAATGGGACAGCTTTGAGAACTTCGGCACGCAGATAAACGGACTCAGCACGAGAATTACGGTTTACTCCGACAAAATCGAGATCCTGCAAAAACAGATCAATGCCCTGAAAAATAACGGATATACCGTGATTTTCGAGTATGGCGAGGATGCAGTTGAAAAGTTTGCTGATACGATTGGTTTTATGCTGAACGGCGGTTTCCACACGATGACAAATTTCTGCAATCAATATGAACACGTCTGCTGTGCTGACAACAATTTTGCTCTATATTACAGTCAGGAGGACTTTAATTTGGACGCACAAATTTCGAATGTTTTTGAGGAAAAATTAAATCTAACCTCTGACAGCAGGGTTCAGATTTGTTACAATTCCGGTGCAACAGAGGACGGCGAGTTGTATTTGATCGCTCCGCCCGGCGGTAAGATTGACATTCCGATCACTGTTTACGCAAAGGGTGAAATAGACCGTGTAACCTTGAAGCACGAATTAAGTGTGAAAAGCAAGACTATACATTTTCTACAATTGCGGGCTTCATTTCCAAAAACAGTTGGATACATTCAGATTGCGATCTTATTGTTGTCGACGAAAGCAGTACTGTAAGTAATAGTGAGATGGTGAGAGTTCTCGAAAAAGTTAAGTGTAATCTCATTCTACTTGTTGGTGATACCTATCAAATCAGCTCTATAAGATTCGGAAACTGGTTTACTGTGGCACGATACTTTTTGCCTTCGAAATGCGTATTTGAACTCAAAAAGCCGCACAGAGCAAAAGATAATGCAGAATTACTGGAATTGTGGGAAAAGGTCAGAAATATGGACGATGATGTTCATGAAAGAATTGCCTTACAAACCTGCTCCTTGAAAGTAGATGTATCTTTGCTATCGGAAGTTCATAAAAATGAGGTTATTCTTTGCTTGAATTATGACGGACTTTATGGAATCAACAATATCAATCGATTCTTACAAGAAAGCAACCCCCATTTACTTGTTGGATGGGGCATTCAATAT
>CAJKFZ010000207.1 GCA_905199285.1 uncultured Ruminococcus sp. | reverse complement strand
TACCTCCCAGCGAACCTGCAAGCGTTCCCAGAAGCGAGATAAGGGCGATTATGATCTCTGCGTTCATTTTCCACCTCCCGATTAATTTTCGTCTTTCATAATAGGTCTGAAAAGTGCAATTATACAACGAAAAAACGTTGTATAATTTTTATGTTCACAGTTTTTTTACAATCGTCCATTTAATCACCTTTCATTATTTTTATCAGCAGAATAGTCCCGTTAAAATCAGTAACACGCTTTTTACAGCACGCATATATAATAGTATAAATATAGTATGGAGGTCATATATGTTTACAGTAAATCGCAAACTTCTTTTACAGCGCCCCTGCTTCATTGCAGTCATTTCCGGTTCGCCAAAATATCCAAAGATACACGGAACAGTTTCATTTTTTAAAACCTGTAACGGCTCATTGGTGGTCGCTGAAATTTTTGATCTGCCTTCGGACAACGGTGTATTCGCCATGCACATTCATAACGGAACGGAATGCAGCGGAAATGCAGATGATCCGTTTGCAAATGCAGGCTCTCACCTTAACCTCCTCAATGAGGAGCACCCCTTTCATACCGGTGATCTCCCGGCATTATTCAGCAATAACGGATATGCATGGGCTGCCTTTTATACAAATCGTTTTCAGCCGTCGCAGGTGAAGGGATATCCTGTCATTATACACGCTGCTCCGGACGATTACCACACACAGCCGTCAGGAAATTCAGGAGAGAAAATTGCCTGCGGTATTATAAAATAATATATTTCAGCTATGTAGAGATTCACGGGCAATATCAAGAAACTTGTCCGTTCGCTTTGTAAACAATATCTGATCATCTTTCCTCCCTTTTCTGTGTATTCAACCGCACAAGCTCCTTCCAATCATGTCCGTCGGCGATAACGCCCTGCGCAAATCGAATCAGCTCCTGTTCCGCTTCTCTTCGACGGCGAGCATATTCTTCATCATCTAAAATAGGTCTGATAATCTTTACATTAGCACGTGTTCCGGACTTGCATACTGTTGTATACTCGTATATCTTTTCACTTTCGTTCACTGTTTCTTTAATCGTTCCCTCTATCATGCGTTATCACCTCCTTAAAATGTATGCAGATATGGTTGTACAGCTTTCGCTTAAATAAGTTATTATTTATGTAATTTCGTCTGTTTAAGCTTTCCGCTAGCGTTTACTTCCGCTTTCGGTTCTCTACTGCGGTACGGGATTATGGGATAGAGCTGATAGTCTCAGCTATTCAGAAGTCTTGTTGATTAAAGATCACTGCATTCAATCAGATACTTTTGAATTTACTTTCTGATAATGACTGAGTTTTTCGCAATTTCATTTACAGGATATGTTATTTCTTTATAATCTGCTTCTATTGTTACCTTCACTTTTATCACTCTCCTTTCCGTCTTATTCAGTTTTACGCATAAACGATAAAAAGCCCTGCAAACGCAGAGCTTACTATTTTGAAATTAGAGGAAATAAATTATTTATAGCCATTCTATTGACATTTTATAAAAAAGATGATATACTATAAATGTACAAAAAACTGTGCAATTTATTGACATAGGAGCGATATAAATGTTAGCTGTTAATTATTCAACTATCAGAAATAATCTGAAAGATTACTGTGATAAAGCTACCGATGAATGCGAAACAGTTATCGTCACAAGAAAAAATGAAAAAAATGTGGTTCTTATGAGCCTGGAACAATACAATAAAATTATGAAAGCTTTTAGAAATTTTGAATATCTTTCTAAAATAGATCAGGGAATTGCTCAGCTTGAAAGCGGTAAAGATCAGGTTAATGAGCTGACCAAGGCTGATGATTATGAATAAAGAAGGTACTTTTATGAGTACAAGGGAAATGGCATATAACATAATAGACAAACTCAGCGACGAACAACTGAAAGGATTTATAGCTATGTTCGGCGATTTTTATTCAGCATCACATGAAAAAGATGAAAAAGCATCTGCCTTTGAAGAACTTGAAAAACTGCATCGTCCAATTTCAAATATGAATGAAGGTAAGGAACTCAGCGATTGGCGAACGAAGAAATACGATATATGAAAATATTGATAGATACCAATGTTTTGATCGATTATATCGCAGAACGTGAACCATATTTTCAGGATGCAAGATGTATACTTCTCGCCTGATCCGAAAATAAAATATCCGGATGCATAGCAACTCATTCAATAAACAATATATTTTATATTCTCAGAAAAAGCTGATAAAAGTTCTGTTGTGCCGATCCTGCCGTCCAATTTTGTAAAAATGCCGTCTTTGTAATCAAACATACAACGCTCTAAAAATAATCCCCTGCCTATATTGACAGGGGATAAACTATAAGGAGATATGAAATGAACGACAAATATCTTGTTTACCTGCGTAAATCACGCTCAGACGGCGAACATGAAACTGTTGAAGACGTTCTTGCTAAACACGAAACTATTATTCAGGAATTTGCCGTAAAAACTTTCGGAAGTCCGATTCCTGAGAACTGCATATATCGTGAAATTGTTTCCGGTGAAACTATACAGGATCGTCCGGCAATTAAAACGATGTTGGATATTATACAGAATGAACCGATAAAAGGCGTTCTCACTATTGAACCGCAGCGTCTGAGCCGTGGCGATCTGAGCGACTGCGGTACTATTATAAGAGCCTTCCGCTATACTGATACACTTATCATAACTCCAACTAAAACTTATGACCTTTCAGATAAATTCGACCGCAAGTTTTTTGAAATGGAACTAATGAGAGGAAACGATTATCTCGAATACATTAAAGAAATTATGATGAGAGGACGCATTGCTTCCGTAAACGAAGGAAATTTTATAGGTTCTGTTCCTCCCTATGGGTATGATAAGGTCAAGATCGGCAAATCGTACACACTTGTTCCTAATGCCGAAGCCGATACTCTTCGTATGATATTTGAATTATGCGCCAACGAAAAACTTGGTACAACCACAATTGCCAATCGTCTGAACGATCTCGGAATCAAGCCACGCAAAGCCAACTACTGGACTAACGCTTCAATCCGTGATATACTTCGCAATCCCGTATACATAGGTAAAATTCGCTGGAACTGGCGCAAAACTATAAAAAAATACGAAAACGGAGATATCGTTACATCACGTCCAAAATCAGAACCTGATTCATGGATGATCGTTGACGGAAAGCATGAACCTATTATCTCCGAGGAGTTGTTTCAGGCTGCGCAGAAACGTTTCGGAAGCACTCCACGTTCAAAAGCAAGCCGGGAGCTTGTCAATCCATTTGCCGGACTGATTCGCTGTCAATGCGGAAAAGCTATGGTACAGCAGGCGCAGCGTAAGGGAATTCAAACAAGAATCCATTGTCCTCATCAAAAATACTGCGGAAACAAATCAGCTTCTTGTACTGATCTTGAACAAGTAATCATTGAAGCTTTGAATAACATTATCATGGATTTTAAATCAAAGCTTAACGATAACAAACCTCAATACAATGTAAATTCAGAAATAGTTAATAAGCTCTCTAAGGAGATAAATGCACTGGAGACTCAGCAAAATAAACTGTACGATCTGCTTGAACAGGGAGTTTATACCAGCACTGTATTTGTAATGCGTAACGAAGCTCTCGCAGAAAAAAGAAAAAAGATCGAAGATGCTCTTGCTAAAGCTAAAGAGTTATCCCGATCCGTTATCGATTATCAAGAGATGATCGTTTCTCTATCCGAGGCTGTAGACGTTATCCAAGCTCATGATATTTCTCCTAAAAGAAAAAACATCTTTCTCCGCTCAGTCATAAAAGAAATTGAGTACAGCAGAAAAAAAGACGATTCTCTCATTAACTATGATCCGCCGATTTCTATTTCTATACTACTGAATTTTTGACATATATCATCGATGTTCTAATTCTTCAGTTCCTATATCCGTGAGTAAACCCTTTACCTCAGAATATGGCATAACGTATCTTTGATTCAAATATCTCAACGAAGCTGAAAGTTCACCGTCCGGACCGCCAAGCTGATCAATAATGACCTTCGCTAATCTGGCGTTAGGTCTTTTTATATTAACGGGATACTGTAATTTTTTCTCATACTGCCACATAAATTATCTCCCTTCCCACGGCCACGGAGCGTCTATCCACGACCAATGCTGATCATCATTGCTTTGTTCCGGAATTATCGGACCGAACTTAGCGTTATATTCTTCAACACAGCTTTTTTTCAGAGCATTGTATTTTTGGAACAAAGCAAGAGCACGGCGGCAATCCGGATGAGTATCAAGATAGAGATTAAGTTCCTTCAAAGCGAAATCATACTTTTTAATTTTATTCATAAGCATATGTCTTTCGTTCATTTGGAGTCGCCTCCTCTTTCAAACGGAAAATCAAGTTCAGGGAAAAGAGTTCCGCTGTTAAAAGCCTGATCGCTGTTATAAACCTCACCCCATTGCTGGAATGGAACATAAGCCATAGCAAGCGGAGTTTTCTGAGGGAAACGAGGAGTTTCGCCATTAAAACCCGATGGTCTGCTATTATTATTGCTGTTATTGCCGAGAGAATTTTCTCGTTCACGAAGAATCAATCCATCGACATCATCAAAAAGATTCAGATTCATATAAAATAGTCCTCCTTTCGGAATTTACGGAGAACACCTTGTGCAGATGATCTCCGCACGATATATTATACGCTGAATCGTCTTGGTCTGTTACATTCTTATTCGCATACTTTCACAAAAAAAACGGCGCTTATAAAAGCGCCGTCCATAAATATTAAAATCTCATTCAATTTCCAGTAAAATTTTCTGAACAGTAAGAGCGTCCTCGTTAGTTATTCCGTCGTTGTTGAAGTCTGCGTTATATCTTCCCTGAGCTGTCATCTGATATTTATCCGGATTTGAACAGCACTGCATTATAAATACTGCGTCCGACATATCAAG
>CAJKFZ010000206.1 GCA_905199285.1 uncultured Ruminococcus sp. | reverse complement strand
TTGTTTCAGTTATTTCCGCACTTCTGACATATAAAATAAAAAGAAACAAATCAAAACTATCGGAAAATATGCCTCAGAGCAGCAATTCTCTGAACAAAAAACAAAAAAATCAGGAGGATTAAAATGAAAAAAAATATATTTATAGCCTTTTTAACGGCTTCGGTCTTATTTTCGTCATCGATTCCTGCCAATACCTGCGCTGATGCAGATAACGCCGCTGAAGATTACCATACTGTAACGTTTTTAGATTATGACGGACAGGAACTCTCTTCTCTTAAAGTGAAACCTGGCGAAAATATCGACTATTCCCTGATAGATACAGATTCTGATCCACGCCTTAACAGACACCTTGATATTTACACAGAGCAAGCTTTTTCATCATGGAATATGACTCCTGGAACGACTGATAAGGATATAACTATTAAGGCTCTTTCAAAAACAGCAGTTATTTCAAAGGAGCAGCTTCCGGACAAAACTTTATATTTCTCAAAAAACGGGAATATATCTCTCGACGGACTAAAAGTTATAATAACTATGACAACTCAAGTTCCTACAGGAAATGACGGCGGATTTACAGAAGAAACATTTACCGTTGATATCTCTTCAAGCTGCACTGCTGTGCCGGCAACTCTTGATGAGGCTTTTAAAGAAGGCGGCAGCTCGGAAATTGAAATTTTTCCGGTGGGGCAGAATAAAGCTATCGCCTCTTATAACATTGAATTTTTCGATGGTTTTGGAGACGTTAACAGGGACAATGTTGTAGACGCTGTCGACGCAACAATGGTTCTTCGTGCATATACTCTCATAATTTCCGATTCGGACTATGTAGTTCCAAATGATATAAAACAGTTCGGCGACATAAATTTTGACGGAGTTATCGATGGTGTCGATGCAACTCTGCTGCTGAGATACTATACTCTGGTGATCTCAAATTCCGGAATTACCCTCGATGAATTTCTTGATATGCACGATATAAAGCCTGTTATGCCATAATTTCAGAAAAAAATATCGTTATATGAAAAAAATTGTTTTTTTCTATTGAAATTATGTTGGTTTTAGTGTATAATTATTTTATATTGAAATTACAAAGGAGTGCAATTACCAATGTACAACGATCTTATGGATTCAATCGGTTTTGTTAAGGGATATGATCCCGAAATCGGCGAAGCAATGGACAAAGAACTTGCCCGCCAGCAGAGAAATCTTGAACTTATCGCAAGCGAGAATATCGTTTCGCCTGCTGTTATGGCAGCTATGGGTTCGGTTCTCACCAATAAATATGCAGAGGGATACCCAGGAAAGCGCTACTACGGCGGATGTCAGTGCGTTGACGAGGTTGAAGCTATCGCTATTGAAAGAGCTAAAGAACTTTTCGGAGCTAAATTCGCTAATGTTCAGCCGCATTCAGGCGCTCAGGCTAACACTGCCGCTTATTTTGCTGTTCTTCAGCCCGGAGACACTGTTCTCGGAATGAGCCTTGCAGACGGCGGACACCTTACTCACGGTTCTCCTGTTAACCTTTCAGGTAAATATTTCAACTTTGTTTCATATGGTCTTGATGATACAACTGAAACGATCAATTATGATACTGTTCAGAAGCTTGCAGAAGAGCATAAGCCAAAGCTTATCGTTGCCGGAGCAAGCGCTTATCCGAGAGCTATCGACTTCAAAAAGCTTTCAGAAATAGCTAAGTCCGTGGGAGCTCTCTTCATGGTCGATATGGCTCATATTGCCGGACTTGTTGCAGCAGGCGTTCATGAATCACCTGTTCCTTATGCTGACATCACAACAACTACAACTCATAAGACTCTCAGAGGTCCAAGAGGCGGTCTTATCCTTACAAACGATGAAGCGCTCGCAAAGAAGATCAATTCCGCTATCTTCCCGGGAACTCAGGGCGGTCCTCTTATGCATACTATTGCTGCTAAGGCTGTATGCTTCGGCGAGGCACTTAAGCCTGAATTTAAGGAATATCAGAAGCGTATCGTTGAGAACGCAAAGGCTCTTGCCGACGGTCTTGTAAAGAGAGGATTCAACCTCGTTTCAGGCGGTACGGACAATCACCTTATGCTCGTTGATCTTCGTCCGTTCAACATTACTGGTAAAGAACTTGAGCATCGTCTCGATGAAGTTTATATCACTGTAAACAAGAACGCTATCCACAACGATCCTGAAAAGCCTTTCGTAACAAGCGGTATCAGAATCGGTACTCCTGCTGTTACAACAAGAGGTCTCGGAGTTGAAGAAATGGAGAAGATCGCTGAATACATCTATCTCTGCGCTACCGATTTCGAGAATAAAGCTGACGAAATCCGTGCAGGCGTTAACGCTATCTGCGAGAAATTCCCGCTTTATAAATAATTTTTGAATATTATGGGACGGACAGACTGTCCGTCCCGATATTTTTATCATATTTTCGCTGCATAACTCAAAATTTTATGGAGGCTATATGAAAAAGACAATTTTTTTCCTGTTAAACATAATGTTGATCACCTCTTTGGCGTCATGTTCATTTTCTAAGAAAATCGACATAAACGGAAATGAAAACACAGAAATTATTAACTACAATGGAATCAGATATAATTCTAAATACTTTGATTGTGCTGACGATGACAGAACATTGATAGGACATATCGAAAACGGAGCAAACGTTTACTCTATCGGAAACGCCGATCCTCCGAAATTTATTCAGATCGTCGGAAGAGATAACAGCGGATGCTTTATAAAAGAGGGAAGCAATATTCCTACATCCGGAACAATTACCAAAGCATTAATCGATCCTTGCCTTCGTGGCAATAATACAAAATATTTGTCTGATGACCATGAGTTATCCATGCTTGAAAAAATAACGCAGTTAACAGGAGAACCGCAAAAATTTTCATTGGATAATTATTACACAGAGGGAAACGCTTTTTATTATGTTTATAACAACAGCAATGTATCCTGCAATGAAAATTACGGTGGATATATCGCTTACAAAGACGGAAACTGGATATATTCAGCTCCGGGTTCGGAAAGAGAGCCCGGCGAGAATAACGCAGTAACCATTACCGGTATCGTCATAGAGGATGATGAACTTATTGATGAAATGTGTAAAACAGACCTTGTAAAATATATCAAGTAAAAATTAATACCATAAATTATGATCTATATTGATAAAATGTAAATCACTCAAATACAAGGAGAAATCAAATATGCCATTTACTGAAATATGCATTTACCAAGTCAAACCGCAAAAAGCAGAAGAATTTGAAAAGTTAATGCTTGAAGCTAAAAGCTTTCTGGAAAAGCAAGATGGACTTCTTTCACTTCGACTTATCAAAAGAGGATATCGTATAGACATGGATCAAATTAAAGAAGGACTTCCTCCTCTTAAAATCAAGCGTTTTGTAAAAAGTATTAAGTATGTGCTTTGCTGGGAATTTGATACAAAAGAAAGCTACGGTGCGGCTCAGAAAAATCTTTACGAAAGCTATTGGAAACCTATTGAAAAGTGTTTAATAGTTCCACATGATAAATATTTAGGAGAAAACTTGTTTTAAGGATAAAAATTCTGATTTCAATTGCTAATTTGAGAAGCATAATTAAAAATAAGAAAGGTGAACTGAAAAGTGTACATAAGAGATAAACTTATCAAATTCTTGAAAATAAAAAATGTTATCTTTATAATTGCCGGAATCTTCAATGTCGCAGTATCGGTTTATACGCTGATTTCACTGTTCTCTACCTATAGAGATATGGAAATCGTTATGGAAGCAAAGGCAACTCCGGGTTCTATCATGTCTATCAAAATCGGCATTATTCTTCTGATCATAGCAGTTATATCACGGCATCTGATTGGAGATGCGAATTTCTATTCAAGTTACTTTGAGGGCGATTTGGACGGTTACATAAAATACAGCGATTTAGCCGAAGTAACCGGCAAAAATAAGTATATCGTAATGCTCCAGCTTTGTTTTTTCCGTCTGATCTATATGAAAGGCTACACTCTTAAATTTTCAGACAATTCAGAACAGGTCATTCTGAATAGTAAAAAATGACTGTGCGAATGCAAAAACTGCGGCGCTCCAATCGAAAAAAGAATATATTTTCCCGGAATCTGCTCTTATTGCGGAAGTTCAGACCTGTTTGCAAGAGTTTTAACTGATAACAAATTCTACAGCATTCAAAATAATGTGTCAGACGGAGTGAAAAAACCGGGATTCTATACTTCAAAAAATCTTACAGCACGAAAAGTATTATTTCCGATATTCCTGATCCTCGGATTATCCATAGTTTGTATTTTAACAATGATGTGTCTGGACTATATTTCTAAATATAACGACAAGGAATACCTGACCGAGGTTCTGTTATCGGGTAAAAGTTATTCTTCTTTCGAGCTTATAAAGCGTGAAATTATGGATATGATCATTTGGGACATCGTATTTATTATTGCTTTTATACCTTTGATCTTCAGCATAATCAAAAAAATGATATGCGTATATACTGCTGATGATTGTTCCTGTTACTTTTCAAGATGCAAAACTCCATTCGTTGATATTGAAAAGCTTCCGATCAGAAAAAAGAAATCGTCTGAAAAAAGAAAAGTAAAATCCGTGAACAGCGCACTTCGTCACCGGTACCTAATAAACTGCACTTTTGAAAAACATGACGGAAATCTGAAATTAGCTCTCGCCAAGAAAGTGGTCAAGGATCAATGTCCGTCCTGCGGAGCGCCTATTGTCGGTGCAGTCGATGAGCACTACAAATGCAGATACTGTGACAATATAATCATGGGTGTTATAAGCAAAAAATAACGAAAATTTTATAATACAAATTCAGATTTATTAGGAGAATTATATGGAAAATAGTGATATTGAAGTTTGTGATGAGTGTGGCAGTGAATATTTAACATCTACATCAAAGATGAAAAAATTATGTCCTGAATGTG
>CAJKFZ010000205.1 GCA_905199285.1 uncultured Ruminococcus sp. | reverse complement strand
ACAGGTGATTTTTATTGTACTTTGCTGATTAATCAATTTGTATGACAATTTCAAGAAATAATAAAAAACAGAAGTCGTAAATTTTACTTTGACTTCTGTTTTTTATTTAGGCATTATAGGAAATTCCTCATTCGAGAAACTTCATCGTGCTTAAATTCTTCGGTTACGTGACCGTAAACGTCCATAGTAAAGGTGGTGCTACTGTGACCGAGAATAGCTGACAGCGTTTTAACCGACATTCCTGATTCAAGTGCACGGACAGCATACGTGTGGCGGATTCCATGTACATTTATTTCACGGATATTATTTTTTTGCAGAATTTTCTTGAAATCACGCTGAAAATCCCGTGGTTCTATAGGTGTGCCTGTAGTTGATGTAAATACAAATTCAGGCGGTTGATAGCCGTTCTGTTGATGATAATTTTCCTGCTCCCGACGATGCTGTTCGAGACGTTCTGCAATTTCTGGTAATAGTGGAATTGTACGTACAGAGTGGCTTGTTTTAGGCTCGTTGATAGCAAGCATCGTTTTATGTTTAGAAGTTGAATCGGGATTTTTGATCCTGTTAAGAGTCTGAGTAATTTTGATGTAACTGTTTCCGTCATGATTGATATGCACATCTTTCCATGCTAATCCGAGCAGTTCGCCCTGTCTCATGCCTGTATACAAATCAAGCAATATAACCATTTCCAGCCTGTGACCTCTGATGACTTTCTGTAACTTCTGCTGTTCCTCAACAGTGAAATACCTCATTTCCTTTTTCTGACGTTTTGGCAGGACTGCAAGATCAGTTGGATTTTTTTGTATCATTTCAAGATAAACTGCCTGATTCAGAGCCTTATGAAGCATATTGTGCAGATTTCTGAGAGTTTTCGGACTTAAACCGCCTGCTCCGTCAAGTCTGCCATTTTTTGATTTATCTATATAGAACTGCTGAATTATCAGCGTATTCAGTTCGCAAAGTTTGTAACCGCCGATAGAGTTTTTGATATGTTTATGGACATATGTATCATAATTGACTTTAGTTGTCATTCGGATATCGCTGTTGTAGGTTTCAAGCCATGTGCAGAGCCATTCGTAAAGTGTCATTTTACATGGTTCAATATACGTGTTGGTACGAATCTGATTCAGGAGCTCATTAACTTTTTCTGTTACTTCTTTTTTGGTCTTACCATAGAAATATTTCTTTTTTATCTTTCCGTCAGCAGAGGGCAGTGTGACCTGCCCTCTCCATCGTCCCTGCTTATCCTTGTAAATACTTCCCTCGTTATTGCCTTTTTTAGCCATAAAGTCACATCTCCATCAGTAAATCGTCATAACAATCCTCACCCTTAACGGCCTGACAGTCTCATGAATCAGTTCATAATTCATAAGCATATCCTCGATTTCATCGCAGGTGTAACCATATTCAAGCAGAAGTTCAACATCAGAACTGTCCACGCCGTAGCAGCCGCAATACGCCAATAACAGCTCTTCATGAACGCCGTAATATGGTTCATCATTGCCGTACCAACTCATATATTTTGAACGGTACAGCTTCGGCTCAAACTCAGATCGAGTGATCCCGCCCGTTTTATTGATGCAAAGAATATCTCCCTCGACAATTTCTATTTTCTCAGAAGCAAATTTGTGTAATCCGACTTTGCGCAAAGCGTTCTTCATTATAGATTCTGTTGAAGCGTATATGTACAGTCCGAACGATTCAAAATGGAGCAGGCATATTGGATTGCTACCCTTTATAATGTAAAGACTGTTGTTTTGATCGAGAACCGTGAAAGTGAAGTTTCCCTCTACAATTTCTGCCATATATCGCAGGGCATCGAAGTCGAGCTTGTCCTGTGATTCGAGAAGCTGGACTGCAACGTAGCTGTCAGTTTCAATATTGGTATTTGGTAATTTATTGACTTTACGAAGTTCCGCATCATTATACAGTACCCCGTTATGTGCAAAGGCAAAATCCAAATCTGCATGACCGAAAAACGGGTGGTTATTCTGATTGAACTTCTGGTTTCCCTGAGTAGCCAGACGAGTGTGTCCCATGACAGCTTTTGTTTCGTCAGGGACGTTGAACCTTAGTCTGTGAGCAGGCTTGGGACGCTTGTATATCGTGATTTTTCCGTCCCTGACGTATGAGATTCCCGATGCGTCTGTACCTCGTTCCTCCGCAGCATTTGCCAATGCTTGTGTGAGCTTTTTCAGAATTTTGTAAGGCACGATTCCCTTGTAATCGAGCCAGCCGAATAATGCGCACATATTATTTTTCCTCCCCGTAATGAATTTCTCCGCCGTATTTTCCGTCAATTATCGCCTTGACAATGTCCTCAATTTTATAGGCGAGGCAGGCGGCTGCGACAAGGGCGGCGACCTTGATTATTTCCTGCACCGAATTCCCCATTGCCGGCGTTTTAGAGATTATTTTTGTGATGTCAAATTTGTTCATTAAAGTTCCTCCTCAGCATTGATTTCCTCATTTATGTAGATATTCCGTTCTTTCAGGTATTGAATAAGTTCCGGTTCAGTAATGTTTGAAACGAATTCCGACCATGACATTTTCTGCATTTCGTTGTCAGTGCAGAGCATTGCAAGGTCGCAGATTTTGTCAACCAATTCAAGCGCCGCAATAAGCGTATTATGCTTCAAAGTTCCCCTGAACAGGCGGAATTCAATTGTGCTGTAGTTGCAGAGATTGACCGCCGCATATCTTCCGCAGCTGCGTTTTTTAGCCTTTTCCATGATCGCCTGCGGACTGGATTCGTAGCCGTAACGTGAAGACCAGCGATTCATTGCATACTCGCTTCTGCGGCTGAATTTCAGCAGTTCATTCCAGTGATGCTCCACGAAATAAAGAATTCGGCTGATAACATCTTCCTGCTCAATGCTGTCTAATCCAAGAGATTTGCGATTGACATGAATATGAAGTCCGCAAGTTGAAGTCTGATGCGAACGGTAGCCGAGGTATATCGCCTTTTTCATAATATTTTCCCAGCGGAAATTTTTATGGTAATTTAATGACATCGGGTGAGAGACAATTTCCATACCGTCGTCAAGCGAGCCGTCGGATTTAATGTAGATATGTTCATCGTTTTCGTTTGCAATTTCAAGAAGTTCTTTGGCATTGTCGTCATCTTTTCCCGCTCCGTCGATTTCCAGTTCAATGCCGAAATATCGTGATTTTTCGCCGTAAAATATCGGCTCGGGCTTGTAGTTGTACTCGTGGATCGCACTGTTTTTGCTTATTTCATGATAGCATTCGGAGCAGTAGTCGCAGTCCTCAAAGCGAAAAGCGTCGTCTCTGTGAATAAGCGAATCGCATTCTTCGCAGCGTGTGTAGTAATTTTCGTAACAGTGCGGACAAAGATTTGTGTAATCATCGCCGTAAGCGTCAGATTCCCAGACAGCCGCTCCGCACCTGTCACAAATGACGGTATATTGGTCAATACAGTCAGAGCAAACGGATTGTCCGTTGACTGTATCAAAGTCCTCGTCCTCAATTAAAACTCCGCAGTGTGAGCAGCGGATTTTGTTTTCTTCCATTATTTTTTCCTCCGTAAATGAAAATTGCCAGTCCATATGGACTGGCATTAATATTCTTCTGCAAGCAGCATCGTGCTGTGTTCACCGTCGTCAATTATATAGACTTTGGCGGTAATAGGGTGGTTTGTCGGGATATGGTATTCACGTTTGAACTGCGGATGTTCCTGTTCGTGAGTTATCTTCTGCATTGTTTTCATTGGTTCGAGTCTGAAAATTTGCAGATAATCCGGTTCCGGAACTGATCCGATACAGTCCCACATAAAAAGCTGGAGTTCAATCGGTATCTCCGACTGAACTCCGCGTGTAAGATATTTTGCGTTTTTAAACACTTTGATTCCTCCTTTCATATTAATCATATATATATGAAAGATTAAAATAATAGGAATTATATAAATATCAATTTTATGTACTACATTATAATGAGAGCGCAAGCGACTTGCTATATATGAAAATATTATCGTTGTATTAATATAAATAGACACAGCAAGTTAGTAATCTCATAATTTATAATCTAGGAGTATTTACTATGAAAAGACAGAAACATTTTAGAGCTGAATCAGAACGTAAAGGAAAAGTTACATCCATACGACTTACTGAGGAACAGCGTAAGCGCATTCAGAAAAAAGCTCAGGCAAGAGGTATGACAGCTAGTAATTATATCATCACAGCCGCAACAAGCGGTGATAATTCTGTTACACCTGAACTGCTTGTGAAGTTGCAGAATATAGCAAATGAGGCTTGTTCCGCAATGGAAGAATATGCGCCTGACAGAGTTACAGCTATGCAGCAGGAGGTGAACGAGTTATGGCAAAAATTAATGTGATCAGAAATACTTACGGAGGATTAGAGTATTTGCAGCGTGCTTTGAACTATGTAACTGACACCCGTGCAATGTACGGAAATGGATTTGGTGTAAATCCATACAATACAAGCAATGCATACGATCAGATGCTTGCGGTAAAAAGGTATTATGGAAAAACAAGCGGAAATCCACTTGTGCATATCGTTATAGCTTATGATGACAGTGTGAAAGATATTAATGCAGCTGCATACTACGGATATAAAGGAGCTCGGTTCTTCGCTGATCGTTTTCAGGTTCTGTATTGTACACACGAAAAGGATTTTCATTGTGGTCACTTTCACACGCATATTATCATCAATTCTGTCAGCTATGTTAACGGTCAGATGATTCAGACTGGTTATGCCGAAATGAATTCATACTGCAATTTTATTACTCAGGTGACAGGTCAGAAGAGTTGGTTTTATTTTGATAATAAGGCGATATATTAAGCGTTAATAATATTTCATACTTTTGGAAAAAACGGAAAAAATTCACTTATGTATTTTGTTGTTTTGTATAGCAATAATATTGATAATGCTGAGAATGCAAGTACATATTCCCCATAGGTTGCCGATAATAGCAGCGT
>CAJKFZ010000204.1 GCA_905199285.1 uncultured Ruminococcus sp. | reverse complement strand
ATCTGGATTCACGGCAACAGTGTAATGAAAAAATAATCTTATCCAAACAGGTTGAAAATATTTCCTAACTATGCTATAATAAAGATAAAATAATCAACCCACAAAGGAGCGTGATCGAAAATTCCGACACTTGATTGGATAGGCAAGAATAAAGTCATCAATCATCACATGTACGGTGCCATACCGTGTGCTTGATGCCAAATACGAATATGGCGAACCTAACGGAAATATGATTATCCACGGCGATAACCTTTCTGTGCTGAAGTTACTTTTGCCCGAATATGAGGGCAAGATCAGGTGCATTTACATATATCTGTCTTACAATACAGGCAACGAGGGCTGGGTATATAACGATAATGTCAACGATCCTCGTATCAGAAAATGCCTTGGTGAGGTAGTCGGCTCTGAGGGTGAGGACTTGTCCCGTCATGATAAGTGGCTGTGTATGATATACCCTCGATTGAAGCTCCTGCATAAGTTGCTTGCGGAAGAGGGGGTTATTTTTATATCCATTGATGATAATGAACAGTCAAATCTACGACTTATTTGTGATGAGATATTTGGCGCAAGTAATTTTTTACTTCAAATGCCCCGTGTAACTAAGAAAAGTGGAAAATCTACTGATGTTTTTGCAAAAAATCACGATTATTTGCTGATATATTCTAACACATCTCAATGTAAATTGAACGCATTTGAACATAACGATGCAGGATTTAAAAACAAAGATGAATACTTTGAGAAACGTGGTTTTTATAAGCTTAATCAGACACTTGATTACGATAGTTTGCAATATAGTCAAAGTCTTGATTATCCGTTAGAAATAGATGGCAATACATACTATGCTGGAACTTCGTATGAAAACTATTTGCAAAGGCAATCTGGAAATCATAAAGGAGCCGGAATGGAACACGAATTTACACCAAAACGTATCAGAATGCAACAATAGCTGAGAAGAATGGGACTTACTATATTGAATACAGCAAGAGAACTGCTCCTGTTTCAAGTTTGACCTTATCGGAAAATGAATATTCAAATGATAACGCAACAAAAGTTTTAACAACTATTTTATCAAGTAAGGAGTTTGACTATTCAAAGCCTATTTCATTACTTGAATTTGTATGCAAACTTGCAACTGACAAAAATTCCATTATCCTCGACAGCTTTGCAGGTTCCAGCACAACCGCCCACGCCATTTTGAACATGAACAAACAGGACGGCGGCAACCACAAGTTTATTCTGATCGAAATTATGGACTATTCCGACAGCATAACTTCCGAGCGTGTAAAGCGTATCATTGACGGCTACGGTGAGGGCAAGAAAGTTGTGGAGGGAACAGGCGGCGGTTTTACGTTCTATGAGCTGGGAGATACGCTCCTTAACGGCGAGTATCTTAATGAGAATGTTCCCCTTGATAAGATACGCAGCTATATGTATTTCACCGAAACAAAGCAGTCTGCGATCGACAAAGCGGACGAGCCTTATTTCTTAGGTGAGTATTTCGGCACGAGTTATTATTTTTATTACGATAAAAATGAGATCACAACGCTTGACAGGGAGTTTCTGCACACGATAAAAACCAAATCCGAAAGCTATGTGATCTATGCTGACAGGTGCATTTTAAGCGAGGATGAGCTTGCAAAGTTCCATATCACATTTAAGAAAATTCCCCGTGACATTACAAGAATGTGAGGTGTAAATTTATGGAACTAAACGGCTATCAGCGTTCTGTTATGGACGATCTTTCGGCATATTTGTCTGCATTGAATGAAGTTGGTGATCTTCATAAGGCTTGGAAGAAATACTGGAATGACAAAGATGTTACCGTAGGACCCGACGGTGTGCCTGCCTATCGAATCAGTATAAAAGATGTACCGCACATTTGTATGAAAGTACCCACAGGTGGCGGCAAGACTTTTATGGCTTGTGCTACCATTCGTCGTATCTTTGACGAGCTGCCGCCTGGAAAGCCTAAAATGGTGGTGTGGCTTGTTCTAAGTGATCCTATATTGGTGCAAACTTCGGCAAACCTGATGAACCCCGATCACCTCTACACACGGCGGTTGAATGCTGATTTCGGCGGCAAAGTGGGTGTGTTCACAAAGGAAATGCTACTGAATGGGTAGAATTTCACTCCTGATACTGTCCATGAACATCTCTTAGCTATGGTTCGCTTCGTATTGACAGCAAAAAGAAAGATGTCCACAAGGTGTATCAGGAAAACGGAAATCTTCTGCGATTTGCGGAGTATTTTAAGGACGATTCAACTCTGCTTGATGATACTCCCAACACTGCGCTGATACAGGTATTACGGCATTTATCGTCCGTTGACATTGTTGACGAGAGCCACAATGCGAGCTCAGATCTCAGCGTGGAAGTGCTCAATAACCTTAATCCGTCCTTTGTGCTTGACCTCACGGCTACACCACGCAAAAACAGCAATATCATTTCTTATGTTGATGCTCGAAAACTCAAATCTGAGAACATGGTAAAGCTGCCTGTTATTGACTACAACCGCACTTTAAGAGACAGTGTGATCGACGACGCAATTCATCTCCGTGGTATCCTCGAACAGCATGCTATTGAGGAAGAAGAAAAGACAGGAGCATATATCCGTCCGATAGTGCTTTTTCAGGCATAACCGAAGAATAATAACGATAATGACACATTCGATAAGGTAAAGGAGATACTTCTCGGCAGAGGTATTACTGAAAATCAGATAGCAATAAAACCTCAACAGTTAATGATCTCGGCAAAATGAACTTGATGAGCCGGAATTGCCCGATACGATATATTATCACGGTCAATGCGTTGAAAGAGGGCTGGTACTGTCCGTTTGCGTATATACTTGCAAGTCTCGCCAATAAAACCTCGAAGGTCGATGTTGAGCAGATACTCGGTAGAATACTCCGTCAGCCCTATGCTAAAAAACACGGTGTCAAGTTCCTGAACAGTTCTTTTGTGTTGACTTGTTCCAATCAGTTCCACGATACCCTTGACAGTATCGTTATAGGACTTAACAGTGCATGCTTCTCACGCAAGGATTATCGTATCGGTGAATCTCTCCCCACAGTTGAACCTGAGGCAACCGCTCCCGAACAGCAAACAGTGCAAGCTACAATAGATATTACTTCCACATCTAAAGATGATTTCTCGGATATACATACCTCTGTCGAGCCTATTCTGTATTCAGAGACAGTAACGACAGCTCCGCCGTCTCTTGAATTGATGATCTCGAAAGCAGAGGAAACTGCGGAGCAATACGAAGAAGAAACGAAAGAAGAAAGTATATGGATAGGTGGTGAGCTTGGTGATATGTTAAAACAGCATCGTATTCAGGAACAGTTCACTGAACAGGCGAAAACTCTTAAAATACCTCAATTCTGTATTGAGTCTGTACCTGATCTTTTCGGCGGAAATACGGATCTGCTTACAAAAGAAAGTCTTATGAAAGACTTTTCCCGAGTGAACAGGATGCTTCTGTCAACTTTAGTCTTTCTACTGGAGAAATGTTTGAGATAGATGTGGAAAGTCGCGGCGAAGCAGTACCGAAGTATAAAAAGCTATCAACTCTTGAAGATGAATACTTGCGAAAGTTGTTTGCGAAAATGGCGCCGGAAGAAAAGATTGAGAGCTGCACCAAGAAGATATGCTATGAGATCAATCGTGATAACACTTTCAGCACGGCAAGAAGCCTATGTGCGCCGTATCGTTGCCAATATGACAAATGATGAACTGTCTGCACTTGAAACGTCCTACAACATCACATATGCTATTAGAATAAAAGTTAAGATAACTGAACTAAAGAAAGATTATATGCGGGAGCGTTTTTACGATTTGATTAACCGTGACTACATTTTCTGTGATGATGCCTATACCTTCCCAATGATAATTACTCCGTCCGAATCAACTGATAAAGTTCCGAAATCTCTGTATGAAGCAGAGTGGAATAAAATGAACGGATTTGAGAAAAGAACACTTGATGTTACTGCAGGATGTGACGGTGTGCTGTGGTGGCATAGAATCATTGAAAAAAGGGCTTTTGTATCAATGCCTTTATCAATCATTACCCCGATTTTATCGTGATGATGAAATCAGGCAGGGTCGTTATCGTTGAGTCTAAGGGCGATGATCGTGATAATGGGGACAGCAAGACAAAACTGAAACTCGGACAGACTTGGGTGGCGCAAGCAGGCAGAAAATTTCGTTATTTCATAACTTTCGATCACAACTCTATTGAGGGAGCGTATAATTTGGAGGATTTTGCAGAAGTTCTTAAAGACCTTTAATGATAACTAATATGAATTATGCAGAGCGAATATAGCACTTACGACATTCTAATTCCGTAAAATTGGCACTTTTAAAAACAGGAAATAAAAATCACCGAAATTACGGGAAGGAAATAACATCAAAAATGTTTGTGTGGGCAGATAATAAATAGACTGCATTATGGATTCTCGCTAAAAATGATCGAGAGCGAGATAGTCAATGAGTTGATGAAAATGTATCAAAGGTTGATATGAAAATAAATAGGAGAAAGAATTAGCTATGGAAATCGATTTTATGATCTTGTGGAAGAAAAATGCCAAAGAAAAAAAGAATCTTTTGCTTAAAGTAAATGAGATGATTGAAACTGTTTTCCCCGAAGCATATACTGATCATATTATTATAAACTCACCAAAGAATATCGAATATGTTTTCCCTTATAAGGTTTCAGTTAGTAAAGATGATATTGCTTATCTAAAAATTGAGTGCAATTATAGTGAAATGATGGCTGCCAAGTATTTAAGTTTGATAAGAGATGAAATTCTCCAAAAAGGCTTTCGTTCTTACTTTTCAATAATATGCACTTTCGATGAAGCAAGTCTTTCGTTTTGTTGTAAGTTAATGAAACCATTTGGAATCTTTGAAAGAAGATTGCGTGAGATAATGTATCTTACGACTGTAAAGGCCTTTGGATATGACT
>CAJKFZ010000203.1 GCA_905199285.1 uncultured Ruminococcus sp. | reverse complement strand
TCTTCACGAAATACATTTTGAAGAAATTTAATACTCAGCAATAACATTTTTTCACTTGTTATAAATCAAAAGAAAGCTTTTTTCCGCTTTTTTTATACTCTTCTGTTTTAACCCCACACTTTTCAAAAAGCATACGTGAAGCTTTAGTGCTTTCGGTGTCGGCATATTTATTGCTGTAATAAACAACTCTTTTTATTCCGGATTGGATGATAGCTTTGGCACACTCATTGCATGGAAAAAGCGTTACATATACAGTACATCCGCTTAAATTGCCGATATTGCTGTTAAGAATAGCGTTCAGCTCGGCATGACAGACAAACGGATACTTTGTGTCAAGGGAAGTTTCTCCGTCACGTTCCCAAGGCATCTCATCATCTATACATCCTGTCGGCATTCCATTATATCCAACGGAAATGATTTTCTTATCGCTGTTTACAATGCAGGCGCCGACTTGCGTTGAGTTATCCTTGCTTCGTTCGGCTGAAAGCATGGCAATTCCCATGAAATATTCATCCCAGCTTATGTAATCATTACGTTTCATAAAAACTCCTTCATCGTTATTCATAACCTGTCTTCAAAAATACCTTGCACGTTTTTCGGCAAATTTTGCTGATGACTGCGTTGAAAACACTTGTAACAGAAAGTATCCCCACGTGTTTTCGCATTGCTCTCGACAAAATTATACTCCAAATACGCACAAGCTGCTTTTAAAGACAGATTCTCATTATTAGTATATCATTTTTACACATATATGTCAAGCAGATTATGTGCATGATGACGAATTCCAGCTTCTGCTATGAATATGCTCTTCATTTTGTCAAATGATAATACTGTATAATGATGTAATAATAATCATAATGGAGGAGTTTTATGAAAAATATGGAGATCAAAAAAATCATAGGCAGGGAAATTCTCGATTCAAGAGGAAATCCAACTGTTGAGGCCGAGGTTTACCTGTCAGACGGAACTTCCGCAAGAGGTACTGCTCCAAGCGGCGCTTCGACCGGTGAATACGAAGCTCTTGAACTTCGTGACGGCGATAAAAACCGCTATCTCGGCAAAGGCGTTCAGAAAGCTGTATCCAACATAAATAATGATATCAACAATGTACTCACAGGTATGAACGCATCTGATATTTACGCTGTTGACCATGCTATGATAGAAGCAGACGGTTCGGAAGATAAATCCAATCTCGGTGCAAATGCTATTCTTGCCGCTTCTATCGCCGTTTCAAGAGCAGCATCAGTATCACTGGGAATTCCGCTTTACAGATTCCTCGGCGGCATTCAGGGAACTACACTTCCCGTTCCCATGATGAATATTCTCAACGGCGGCGCTCACGCTTCAAATAACGTTGATACGCAGGAATTCATGATAATGCCGGTCGGATCTGCCACGTTTAAGGAAGCTCTGAGGTATTGCGCCGAAGTTTTCCACTGTCTTAAAGAAATTCTTCGGAAAAGAGGACTGGCTGCATCTGTCGGAGATGAGGGTGGATTCGCTCCCGACCTTTCCAGCGATGAGGAAACGATCGAAACTATTCTCGAAGCAATTGAATCTGCCGGATATGAACCGTACAAAGATTTTATGATCGCCATTGACGCAGCTTCATCCGAATGGAAAGACAGCTGCAAAGGTATCGGTTTCTATAAACAACCTAAATCCGGAAGAACGTTCACTTCCGATGAACTTATTTCACATTGGGAAACTCTTGTTTCAAAATACCCGATAATTTCTATTGAAGATGGTCTTGACGAAGAGGACTGGAATGGCTGGCAGAAAATGACGGATAAACTGGGCAAAAAAATCCAGCTTGTCGGCGATGATCTTTTTGTAACAAATACAAAGAGGCTTTCAAAGGGAATCTCCCTTGGAGCCGGAAATTCTATCCTTATAAAACTTAATCAGATAGGTTCTGTTTCAGAAACTATTGAAGCAGTCAAGCTTGCTCATAAATCCGGATATACCGCAATTTCTTCACATCGTTCAGGAGAAACAGCCGATACAACAATTGCCGATCTGGCAGTTGCACTTAACACTTGTCAGATAAAAACCGGAGCCCCAAGCAGATCAGAACGTGTGGCAAAATATAATCAGCTTCTGAGAATTGAAGAGGAACTTGGAAATGCAGCTGTATACCCCGGAATTGCCGCTTTTAACGTAAAAAGGAGCTGATGTCAGCTCCTTTACATAATATTTTACTTTGTACCGAATATTCTGTCGCCTGCGTCGCCGACTCCGGGAACGATAAACTTATCTTCATTCAGTTTTTCGTCCATAACTCCCGTGTAAATATCAACATCAGGGTGAGCATTTTTGATTGCCTCAACACCCTCCGGAGAGCATATTATACACATAAACTTTATATTTTTAACCCCAAGCTCCTTCAATTCAGTAATTGCGGCAACTGCTGAGTTTCCGGTAGCAAGCATCGGATCGACAATAATTGCATCTCTTTCCGCAATATCGTCAGGCATTTTAGAATAATACTTAACCGGAGTTTTGGTTTCCGGATCACGAAAAAGTCCGATATGACCTATTTTTGCCGCAGGAACAAGAGTAGTTACGCCCTCTATCATACCAAGTCCCGCACGAAGAATAGGTATAAATGCAAGTTTTCTTCCTGAAATTATCTTTGTTTTTGCAACTGCAAGAGGAGTTTCAAGCTCAATTTCTTTAAGCGGAAGATCTCTTGTTGCTTCATAGCATATGAACATTGCTATCTCGGAAACAAGCTCACGGAATTCCTTTGTACCTGTATTTTTGTCTCTCAGCAGTGAGATTTTATGCTGAACAAGCGGATGATCAATAATATGTAAATTTCTCATTTTAATTTCCTTTCACTGTTTATTTTCTATTGCGGTGATCAAATCGATTCTTCTCTGATGTCTGCCTCCCTCAAAGCCGGTTGTAAGGAATATCTCAGCCAGCTCGCAGGCAAGTCCGCATCCGAGAGTTCTTGCTCCGAGGCACATTACATTTGCGTCATTATGCAGACGAGTGAAACGAGCCGAAAATGAATCGGAACAAAGCGCAGCTCTTATTCCCTTTATCTTATTTGCAGCCATTGACATTCCTATTCCTGTTCCGCAAATAAGGATACCCTTTTCACATTCGCCTGAAACAACAAGTCCGCAGACTGCTTCTGCCATATCAGGATAGTCACAGGGAGTACCGTCTGTACCCATATCCCTCAATTCAAATCCTTTTTCCTCTAAAGCAGCAATTACCGCCTTTTTCATTTCAACTCCGGCATGGTCACAACCGATTGCTATCATGTTATCCTCTCCTATCAGATTTTATTTTCCAGATCTTTTTCAGCCTTGACTTTCTGAAGATATGAAACTTCAAGATCATCAGGTTCAATAAAGCTTTTTGAAGCTGCCGCAAGGCATATTCCGTATGCATTTTGAAGCCGTCCCTGCGGAGGAGCTATCGTAAACATCGGCGAACGGTAATCGGTAAAGAAATCCGCCGCTCCGTCGCCGCAAAGCAGAACCTCTTCGCCACGCAGCGCAAGAAATTCCGCAAGCTCATCTCTTGAGATAAGCCCTTCCTCGCAGATTTTTTCAACAACATATCCATCGCTCTTATATGAGCAAGTGTAGACAAGTTCTCCCCTTGCTTTCATAACGGCGCAGATCGCACCTTTAAACGCTATATTGCAGCAGGCAAGGCCTTCGAGCGTTGAAACTCCGCAGCATTTTATATTAAGTCCGAACGCAAGAGCCTTTATCGCTGCAACTCCGATTCTGAGTCCCGTATATGAACCAGGACCGTTTGCAGCCGCAATTGCTCCGACATCAGAAAGTTTTTTTCCGGTCTGAGAGATTATCTCCTTGACCATAGGCATTATGACCTGAGAATGCGTTTTCTGAGTATACAGCGATGTCTGAGCAAGGATAACTTCCGTTTCAGTATCAAATAAAGCCGCCGAAGCCGTTTTTCCGGAGGTATCAATTCCAAGAATCAGCAAATCTTCCACCATCCTCTATTATAATTTCACGTTCCTGCTCGCCGAGAGTGTTTATTGTAATATAAATCGTATCTTTCGGAAGAAAACGGGCTATATTCTCCGACCATTCTATTGCCGCAGCATTCTCCTCAAACGGATAATCATAAAATCCTGTCGATTCAAGGTCCTCCTCTGATTCGATTCTGTACATATCGAAATGATAGAGAGTAATGTTTTCCCCACGGTATTCATTTACAAGCGCAAAAGTCGGTGAAGTGACGTTATCGCCGAGTCCCATTCCGACTGCGATACCTCTTGTAAATGTTGTTTTTCCTGCTCCAAGACCGCCTTTGTATGCTATCATATCTCCTGCTTTTATAAAAGCACCGAGCTTTTCAGCAGTTTTTATGGTTTCTTCCGGAGAATGAGTAATTATTCTGATCATAGAAACACCCTATCAGAAAAGTCCTGTTATATTTCCATTATCATCACAGTCGATATTAAACGCTGCCGGATTTTTCGGAAGTCCCGGCATAGTGAGAATATCTCCGGTATAGATGACAACAAATCCTGCTCCGGATGAAAGCTTTGCGTCACGAACTGTTATTTTGAAATTCTTTGGCTTTCCGAGAAGAGCTGGATTATCAGAAAGAGAATACTGAGTTTTCGCAATGCAGACAGGAAGATCACGGAAACCTATTCCCTCGATCTCCTTGATAGCCTTTTCAGCCTGTGGAGTATAATTTACACCGTCGGCACGATAAATCTCTTTGGCAATAGTTTCGATCTTATCCTTGATCGAAATTTCAGTTGAATAAAGAGGCTTGAAATCCGATCCGTTTTCAGCGCAGAACTGTATAGTTTCACAAACCTTTTCAGCAAGATCAATTCCGCCGTCGCCGCCCTTGGCAAACACTTCGCACATTGAAACTTCTACGCCCATTTCAGCGCAGAAATCCTGAACGAACTTGATTTCCTCAGCAGTATCAGTGTTGAACTTATTTATTGCAACGA
>CAJKFZ010000202.1 GCA_905199285.1 uncultured Ruminococcus sp. | reverse complement strand
GACTTGTAGTGGCGGTGTTCGACACGGCGATAGCCTACGAATCGGGGCAGGCAAACATAAAAAATACTTGTCTGAACGTGCTGAAAGGCTTCATGGCGGCGAGTCTGGTGACGGTCGTGCCGCAGCGGCTGTACTCGTTCTGTGTCGCCACGCAGGGTACGTTTACCCATGAACTGCTCGGTAATTTTATCGGCGATGTGTCGGATTCCGTGGCAGATTCAGGACTGAAAGTAATCATTGCGTTGGCTTCCGATGTATCGCTGTTTAGCTTATTTTTCATAATTTTATTCGGATACTGCACCATAAAGGTTATATTTGCAAACATCAAGCGAGGCGGCATAATGCTCTGTCAGATCGCAGTCGGAAGCCTGTATTTATTTGGAGTTCCAAGAGGTTACACCGATGGATTTTACGGCTGGTGCAAGCAAGTAATAGCCACTTGTCTGACCGCTTTTTTGCAGACCACTATCCTCTATCTCGGACTTTTAAGTTTTACGCAGCACCCGTTATTGGCTGTGGGAATCTGCCTGTCTGCAACGGAAGTTCCGAGAATAGCACAGATGTTTGGTCTGGATACAAGCGTTAAGGTCAATATGATGTCCGTCAGTCATACCGTGAGTATGGGAGCTAAGGCTGTCGGTATGATTAAGGGAAAAGCTTGATTTCAGTTTGACATTCAGCATATTTTGTAGTATAATGAAGAAAATTTGTTAAAGTGACAAATCGTAATTTATCTGAACCCATGTAAATTTAATCGGACAAATGTTGGCATAAAAAATCGGGACACACAATTCCGGTTCTGATATAATAGAGACATAACAGCAAAGGAGCAGTGAAGCGTGGAGTGGATGAAATTGATCGGAGATTCTATTCAGTACATTGAGAATCATTTATTGGATGACATTTCCGTTGAAGATATTGCTAAGCATATTGGTATATCGTCCTTTTATTATCAAAAAGGCTTTTCTATGCTATGCGGCTTCACGGTTGCCGAATACATTCGTAACCGCCGACTTGCATTAGCGGGAAATGAGATCATCGGTACTGATCATACTATCATTGATATTGCTTTGAAATACGGATACAATTCTCCTGACAGTTTCACAAAAGCATTTACAAGATTTCATGGCTCAACACCGACTGCCGTCCGAAAGGATAATGTCATGCTGAAATCCTTTGCTCCGTTAAAAATCAAGGTGCATTTAGAAGGAGGATATTTGATGGATTACAAAATCGAGAAAAAGGGCGAGTTTACCGTCATCGCCAACGCAAAAACATTTGCCTACGAGGGCGCAAAAGACGTTATTCCGCAGTTCTGGCAGGAACACTATGCTTCGGGCAAGGGACAGACGGTATGTGGAGAATTCGGCATTAACATTGATGAAACGATGGGGACGGATTCTTTTGAATATCTGATTGCTGACACCCACAAGGGACAAGAGGTTCCCGAAGGTTTCGTTTTGCGTACCATTCCTTCATTTGATTGGGCGATTTTCCCTTGCAAGGGTGCTATGCCGAATGCATTGCAGGATGTCAATACAAAAATCTTCACAGAATGGCTGCCAACCATCAGTGAATACGAATTTGCAGCGGGATATTGTGTTGAGATGTATGATGATCCCCAAAAATATGCCAAGGGAACGATGGACGAAAACTACTATTGTGAGATTTGGATTCCTGTAAAGAGAAAACAATCGGATAAATAAATTCCAATTTCTCTAACAGTACAATACAACAAAATATTATGTGAGTACAGTCAAGTCAAAAGCTTGGCTGTATTTTTTTATCTTAAAAAGGAGATGTAATAAAAATGAAAACCTATATCTACCCCGAAAACTTAAGAGCTACGGTGAAGCTGTGGTTCTGGAATGTGAGGGACTTTATTATAATCTGCGGTGGAATAATTCTGTCGGTGATCGTGTTCGTTAACCTGTGGAACGTGCTGCCTATTGCGGCGACGGTCTGCTATGGATTTTTAAGTCTGAGGGTTGACGATACCGCAATTATGGACTATATTTTTAACGCTGTGAAGTTTTTTGTGACTTCGCAGCAAACTTATTCATGGAGGAAATTGTAATATGGCAAAGAAGAAAAACAGCGTTCAGAGTCTTATCGGCTTTGAACGCTTTACTCGTTTTGGCGTGAAAACCGACAAGGCTGAGATAGCCTTTTTCAGCGTAGAACCAACCAATATTTCTGTGCTGTCGGCAGCGAATATCGATACGAAGATACGCTATCTGATGACCCTTTTAAGTACTGTTCCCGATCTTGAGATCATCGCTCTGGACTCCTGCGAGTGTTTCGACAGCAACAAAATTTATGTAAAAGAAAGGCTTGAAACCGAGGAAAATGAATCGGTCAGAAAGATGTTACAAGCCGACCATTCTTTCCTCGATGAGATTCAGGCGGAGATGTCTTCGGCACGTCAGTTTATGTTTGCAATACGCTTCAGACGTGAAAAGGATGAGCAGATCTTTAACATCATAAACCGTGTGGATAAAGCAATCACGGAGCATGGATTTGCAACAAGAAGAATGTCAAAATCGGAGATAAAAAGAATGCTTGCACTGTACTTCGGAACAAGTATTTCGGGCGAGGAAATATCCGATATCGAGGGCGAAGAATATATGGAGGTTGCAAAAAATGTTTAAGAAAAAAGAACTGTCTGCGGCACAGATCGAAGCTGTGGAAACAAAGGATTTTTTTGACCGTATCGTGCCGGGAATGATCAGATTTTATACCGATCACTACATCTGCGGCAACTTTTACAAGTCCTGCTGGGCGGTAACGGAGTACCCTCCCAACACTGAGGAAACCGCCATTTTAGCGCATTTAGCGGACAGAAACGGCGTGACCTTACGCATTTACAACCGCCTTGTGACCAGTATGGAGCAAAGAAAAATCGTTCAGCAGGCGATGAGAAAAAATCATATGATGACCACCACCAACGACGTTAACGAAAGCATCAAGGCACAAGATAATATAAACGACGTTGTGGAACTGCTGTCGGAGCTTCGCAGGAACAAAGAAAATCTGCTTCACACGGCTGTTTTTATAGAGCTGAAAGCGGCTTCCGAGGACAAATTAAAAGATCTGCAAGCCGACATAAGCATGGAATTAACACGTTCCAAAATCAGCGTTGACAGGCTTCTGCTACGTCAGAAAGAGGGATTTTTGTCTGTGCTTCCAACCGGAAATAATATGTTCGAAAGTCAGTTTGAGCGTGTCTTGCCGGCAAGTTCTGTAGCGAATATGTACCCCTTGAATTACTCAGGAAAGACCGATAAAAACGGCTTTTATCTTGGTCGTGACAAGTACGGCAGCAACGTTTTAGTGGATTTCGACAGACGTACCGAGGACAAGACAAATTCAAATATTTTGATACTCGGCAATAGCGGTCAGGGTAAGTCGCATCTCATGAAGCTGCTTCTTTGTAATCAGCGTGAGGCAGGAAAATCGCTGCTCTGTCTCGATCCGGAATCAGAGTACCGTGACCTCTGTTCCAACCTCGGCGGCACTTATATCGATATGATGTCGGGTGAATTTATGATAAATCCGCTTGAACCAAAGGCATGGTCTTCAAATGATGACCGGTGTGACGCCGACTCTCCCGAAACTTTCAGAAAGGTGACGAGATTATCGCAGCACATCAGCTATTTAAAGGATTTTTTCAGAGCCTACAAGGACTTCAGCGACGCCGAAATTGATACGATAGAAATCATGTTGATGAAGCTGTATGCAAGATTTAACATCGATGATTCCACCGATTTTGATGATCTGAAATCGGAAAAATATCCGATAATGAGCGATCTTTACGAGCTGATAGAAAAGGAATTCTTGTCCTTCGACAGCAGCAAAAAGCATCTGTATACCGAAGAAATTTTGCAGAATATTTGCCTCGGACTGCACTCCATGTGCAAGGGTGCGGAAAGTAAATACTTCAACGGACGCACTAATATCCGTGACGGAGAGTTTATTTGCTTTGGCGTTAAGGGACTTATGGATACCAACAAAAGGCTCAAGGATACGCTGCTGTTCAACATTTTATCGTATATGTCAAATCAGCTTTTGGGACGTGGAAATACTGTCGCAGCAGTTGATGAATTATACCTCTTTTTAACAAATATGACGGCGATAGAATATATCCGAAACGGCATGAAGCGCGTCCGTAAAAAGGAGTCCTCGTTTATACTTTCGTCACAAAATATCGAGGACTTCCTCCTGCCTGAGATCAAGGAATTTACCAAGCCGCTGTTCAGTATTCCGAGTCATCATTTTCTGTTCAATCCCGGAAATATTTCGCCGACGGACTTCATGGATACCCTGCAGGTTGAGCAGTCGGAGTACGACTTGATAAAGTACCCCGAACGAGGTACTTGCTTGTATCGCTGTGGAAACGAGCGATATCTTTTACAAGTTCATGCGCCCGATTACAAGGTTAAATTGTTCGGTAAGGCGGGTGGAAGATAAAGCACAGTAAGTCATAAACTTAAAAATACTGAATAAAATGTACTATAAATAAAAAGAAACGAGGCAAATCATGAAAAAACCAAAAATAACCGAGCTTCTGATTTTTATTGTGGCAACAGAATTGGTTGGCGCTTTATCTGGACTTCTGGCGGGAAATTCATTTTCATTTTACAAGGAATTGATAAAACCGCCGCTATCGCCGCCGGGCTGGATTTTTCCCGTAATGTGGGCTATTTTGTATGCATTAATGGGAATTTCCGCTTTCATTATTTATACTTCAGATGCGAAAGAAAAACATTTAGCCCTTATTATTTAAGGAACGCAGCTCTTTGTAAATTTCATGTGGAGCATTGTGTTTTTCAGATTTAAAATGTTCGGATTATCCGTTGCGGTGATCCTGATTTTGCTGGGATTAATTATTGCGATGATTATCACATTCCGCAGAATTCGTCCATTAGCCGCATATCTGAATATCCCGTATTTACTGTGGATATTATTTGCTTCGTATCTTAATATTGG
>CAJKFZ010000201.1 GCA_905199285.1 uncultured Ruminococcus sp. | reverse complement strand
CCTCTGTTTGATTTTAAATCGAACGGAGGTGAAAAAATGAAGAAGAACATGGTATGTGTTTATGACACAATATCGAAAAAAATCGTGGAAGTTGAAGTAAGCGATGAAGTTTGCACTAACTTCAAAAGAACGAAGTGGACTATCGAAAATAACAATAGTTCATTTTATGATCATGAGATACAGTTTTCGGCTCTGATTGGCGGACATGAAAATGCGTTTGAAAATTTTAAGGAATTTAAAAATAGCTTTGATGTTGAAGAAGAAACAGATCGCAAAATATTTATTGAGCAGCTTTACAGTTGCTTAAGATTATTGTCAGAATCTGAGCGAGAGTTGATAATAATGCTGTTTTTTGAAAATAAAACAGAGCGTGAATGTGCAAAAATCTTATGTACATCTCAGCAAAATGTACATAAAAATAAAAAAGATGATTTTGTGCAAACTTAACAAACTTTTAAAAACGTAACAAAAAAGTGGTTGTCAAAACTCTACTTTCTTACCGTATACAAGCGTAAGGAGAAATAAATCCTTTCAGGAAACTTGACAATTGAATAGCAACTTTACAGGTACGTTAATCACACGGCTGGTATAAAATCTCGGCAGCCGCAGAAGCCATACGCCACGACTCCAATCGGACGAGCGATAAATATGCAGCTTCAAAATCCGGAACAGCTTTTCGGAACGGCAATGAAACGTGTGAGGATAATGATACTTCCGTCCATTCACAGACTCAAGCAATGAGGGCGGCACTATGAGAACCATAGTGGGATGAAATTTCCATGAGATCGGTAAGCTGCCGATCGCTTGCAAAGTTCCGTGTACAGCGGATATCAGGGATAAATACTGTACAAGGCAAAATGAGTTATTACTGCGGTTTGAGTTTGTCAGACCGCAGTTTTACATAAATTTGGAGTGAAGAAAATGAAAGAAAAATCAAAGCATATGCGTGATTTTTATGGGATCAGGATATCTCCGGCGGTTTGCATTTTACCGGATTGTTATCCATGTTATGGTTGTATTTGGAATGTGAAAGATACCAACGTTCTGTTCTGCCCATTCAAAAACTGCGCGAGAAATAAGAAAGGTTTTAAAATGCCAGAAGTGAGGAATTATAAAAATGTTGATTAAACGTGGAGATGTATTTTATGCCGATCTTGATCCGATAATTGGTTCGGAACAAGGGGGTATCAGACCGATTCTGATGGTGCAGAATAACGTTGAAAACAAGTACAGTCCAACGTTAGTTGTGCTGCCTATCTCGTCAACCAAAAAGAATAATATGCCTACCCATATTCATATCTGCAGATCAAAAATGCTGCCCAAAGATTCCATTGTTCTTGCGGAGCAGATACGCACAATTGATCGTAACAGGCTGCTGAGATATGTAGGTTCAGTCAGTTTGGAAATTATGGGGAAAGTGGACAGGGCGGTAAAAATAAGCATCGTGGTGAAGATTAATGACTAAGTTTGGACAAGCAGAATTTGCTGATTTTATCACGGAAACTTTTGTGAAAAACAGACTTGAAAAGCTTCTTGCGGAGAATGAAAAAACGAGTTTGAACAGCAAAAATTCAGAGGATATTTACAGGAACTTTCCGTCCTCAAAGGACGCAGCGTAAAGGAGGAATTAAAGTGTTAGGATTTATTTTAGGTTCTATACTCGGTGGTACTGCCGGAGTGTTAGCAATGTGTTTTTGCAGAGTGGCATCAGAGGCAGATAAATGCATGAATCAGACAGATTCTGAGGATTAATTTTGTCAGGTTTGGTGATATCATTTCGGCAAAAAATATGGTATCCTTGTTGGTGAAGCGGAGGTGAGCAAAATGCCGACAGTAACAGTAATACAGCCAACAATAACAGAAGAAAAAAGCAGAATTATTCGCTGTGCAGCCTACTGCCGAGTAAGTTCGGATTCTGAGGATCAACTTAATTCGTTCATGGCGCAGCTTAAATATTATGAGAATTTCCTTGCCGACAGCGAAACAGAAAAGCTGATAAACGTGTACGCTGACGAAGGAGTTACAGGTACTTGTGAGGATAAGCGGGAAGATTTTCAGCGTATGATGAACGACTGCCGAAAGGGTAAAATCGACAGAATCTACACAAAATCAATAAGCCGTTTCGCCCGAAATACAAAGGATTGCTTAAAAAATATCCGTGAGTTGAAATCGTTGGGAATTACGGTATTTTTTGAGAAGGAAAACATCGATACTGCAAATATGCCCGATGAAATAATGATAACGATTATGGGCGGTTTGGCACAGGAGGAATCGACTTCTCTGTCGCAGAATATGCGGTGGAGCGTTCAGAAAAGAATGCAAAATGGAACTTATAAAATCGCTCGTCCGCCCTATGGATTTGATATTATAGACGGAAATTTGGCAGTAAACGAGAATCAGGCACAGATCGTAAGCCAAATTTTTAACTGGTATATCAATGGCTGTGGGTTGCAGAAAATAGCGGATATTTTGAATGAACATAATGTTCCGAGCAGCCAAAAGCAAACAAAATGGACAGCTGACATTGTGAAATATATCCTAAAAAACGAACGCTATATAGGTGATGCAGTGTTCCAAAAAAATTATGTAACAGAAGCACTCCCTCACTTGAAACGGCGTAATTACGGTGAAAAGCCGAAATATTATGTAACGAATACCAATCCGCAAATAATTGAAAAAAACGTTTTTGAAACGGTTCAGCAGCTTTTGAAAGAACGTCATAAGTCGTATTCGAACGATGGGCATTTGATGTCGGGAAAAATCATCTGTGCCAAATGCGGTGCAACATACAAGTTCAAAAAATGCGGCGAGAAATTTTATTGGACTTGCCGGACGCATGATAAAAAATCAGATTTGTGTGAAAACGGCAGGATTCTTGAAAGCAGAATTCACGACGCATTTATAGCGCTGCACAACAAGCTGTTTTATAATTACAAACAGATACTTGTGCCAATGCAGATTGCCTTGCAGGACTTAAAATTACGGCGGTTCAATGGCAATTCCAACGTGATGGAAATCCACAAAGAAATCGCCAAGCTTAAGGAGCAGACTCATGTGCTTGCACGATTGAAAACAAAAGGATTTCTTGACAATGCAAAGTATCTTGAGCAGACCGCAGAGCTTAATGCAAAAGTCAATAAATTACAATTGGAGCTGAAGAAGATCACACATCTTGATGATGAAGATGAAACCCTCGATCAGATTGAAATGCTGATAGATTATTTTGAAAAACAAGATGTTCCAATAACAGAATTTGATGAATCGGCATTTGAATTTCTGATTAATAAGATTGTGATTATAAATCAAACTAAACTTGAATTTCACGTTATCGGAGGTCTGAAATTTACTGAGAAAATATGCTGAAAGTATTGAAATTAACGCATTTATGTGGTATAATGAATTAAAAGAAAGGTCGGTGATACCGGTGGCAAGGGACGTAGTTTCCGCAAAGTTAGATATTATTTTCAAGAAGATTTTCACTGAAAACGTGGATATGCTGCAATCGTTCTTGGCGGATATTCTTGACATTCCGTACGATGATATTCAGGACATTATTGTTGCAAAGCAGGAGCTTACTCCGGAAACGGTTGACGGAAAGTTCAGCCGTCTGGACTTGAATTTGAAAGTGGCAGATAAGCTGATAAATGTTGAAATTCAGCTTAAGGGTGATAACGATTACCGTGACAGAACGCTGTTTTACTGGTCGAAACTGTACACATCGGAGCTGAAAAGCGGCGAGACTTACGGTCAGCTGAAAAAGACGATCTGCATAAATATCATCAATTTTAATATGTTTGACAGAAGTGATTATCATACGGAAGTTGTGACATCTATCAAGGATACCGGTGAGATTTTTTCGGATAAATTCAGCATTCACTTTTTTGAACTTAAAAAGGTCGGTAAGGAAGTGAATCCGAATAACCGCAGAGAATTGTGGATGCAGTTTCTCAATGCGGACAGCGAGGAGGAGTTTGAAGTGTTGAAGCAGACAAACGTGCCGATAATGAATAAGGCGGTAAATATAATTTATGATCTGAGCGAGGATACGAAAATCCGTGAAATGGCAAGACTCCGTGAAAAGGCTCTCCATGACGAGGCATCCGCTTTGGCTAATGCGGAAAATAAGGGAATCGAAAAAGGTAGGGCAGAGGGCATTTCAATTGGAGAAGCTAAAGGCAGAGCTGAAGGTGAAGCCAAAGGCAGAACTGAAGAAAGAAATGCTCTCATAAAAAAGATGCGAAAAAGAGGAATGTCCGAGGATGAAATCAAGGAATTTTTCGCAGATTAAACTGGTGAAATCTAATGACAAATAGAACTTTTGAAATTAAGCTTGATGATGTAGGAATTATAAGAGACGCTAAGTATGAACTTTCAGAAGTTTATTCTGAAATAAGAAAATCATTTGAGAATAGCTGCGTTACTGATAAATCCGCAAGCAGTAATGAATTAATTTTTGATATGGAAAAAGATGATTATAAATCTAAAGAAATGATAAGAAATATTTTTGAAGATTTATTAAATCGTTATTCAGAATATCGTGATTATATCAGTGCAATTATATCATATTACAATAATTGTAGATTTGTATATGATTTGAGCGTAGAAACAAGAAAACGTGAAATGGCAAGACTCCGTGAAAAGGCTCTCCATGACGAGGCTTCGGCTTTGGCTAATGCTAAGAATGAAGGCAAAGCCGAAGGTAGAGCAGAAGGCAGAGCAGAGGGCATTTCAATTGGAGAAGCCAAAGGCAGAGCAGAAGCAGATATCATTGCAAAACTGAAAGCATACGGTATGACAGAAGAACAAATAAAAGCTATACTTTCAAAAGGTTAATTAAAAAGAATTTATATAAATAAATTATGCGCTTTGTCACCAAAACACAGAGCGCATTTTTGTTGTCTTTGGATATAGCAATTTTGGATATTTTGTGGTATCCTTGTTTGTTGAAGGGAGATGATAAAATGGCTAAGAACAGAGTTATACCGTTTGGTTACTGCATGAA
>CAJKFZ010000200.1 GCA_905199285.1 uncultured Ruminococcus sp. | reverse complement strand
AAAGGAATGTTTTAATTGAAGAATACAGGATTTCTTAAAAAAACTGCTGCCGGAATTTCAGCAGCCGCTATGATAATGTCTTGCGCTGTTCCGACTGTTTCAAACGCAGCAGTTATTAATCCTGATAAGCCTAACAACTATGATAACTTCGCAGAAGCTCTTCAGCTTGCCCTTTGTTTTTATGATGCAAATAAGTGCGGCGATGAAGTTGCTGATGATGGTTATTATTCATGGCGAGGTAATTGTCATGTTAAAGATGCGGAGATTCCTCTTCAGCCAATGACTCCTATGCCGACTATCGGAAGCGGAAAGACTGATGAAGATAATGGCGACGGAAGCGGTACAGGCGAGTATAACGGCGAGGGTGACGGCGGTGCAAGCGCTGCCGAGGGACTTTATGTTGGAGTTAATATGTCGCAGGAATTTATAGACGAAAACCGAAAATATCTCGATCCGGACGGAAACGGAACTCTTGACCTTACAGGTGGATGGCACGATGCCGGAGATCACGTCAAATTCGGTCTGCCGGGAAGCTACTCTGCTTCAACTATCGGCTGGGGATATTATGAATTCCGTGACGCTTATGAAGAAACAGGACTACAGAATCACATTGAAGATGAACTTCGTTGGATAAATGATTATTTCATGAAAGCAACTTTTCTCGATGACGACGGAAATGTTGTTGCTTACTGTTATCAGGTCGGTGAAGGAAATAACGACCATAACTATTGGTGTCCGCCTGAACTTCAGGTTGACGGAACTTTTGTCGCTTCATCTTCATGCGGAGTAAAGCGTCCGGCTTATTTTGCCACAACCGAAATGCCTGCCTCCGATCAATGTGCCGGAGCTGCTGCTTCGCTTGCGGTGAACTATCTCAATTTCAAAGACACGGATCCTGAGTATGCTCAGAAAAATCTCGATTATGCCATTGCTCTTTACGATTTTGCAGTAGCAACTCATAAGGAAGAATGGGAACCGGGAACAACTCCTACAGCAACAAGCCTTGGCTACGACGGCGGTTTCTATACCTCCAGCTACGATTACGATGAGCTTGCCTGGGCGGCCGTATGGCTTTATTACTGCACGGAAAATTACGATTATATAAACGATATTATCGCTGTTGATGAAACAACTACAAACGACAAAGGCGCACATCCTTATGTTGGCTATCTGAAAAGAATCATGACCGATACCGGAAACTGCTGGCAGAATATCTGGGTTCACTGTTGGGATACTGTATGGGGCGGAGTTTTCGCAAAGCTTGCTCCTGTTACAAATACTGCCCGTGATTGGTATATTTTCCGCTGGAATCTCGAATTCTGGTCGGGTGTAGATGCTGAAACGGCTGAAACCGCAAATTACTATGTTCCTACTACAACTCATAAATATTTCGGAATGGATGATCTTATCTGGAATCAGACTATTGACCCAAAGGATATTCCTAATCTTCCGGAACAGGGTTCAAACTTTATTGCCAAATCGCCGGAAGGATACGCTGTTGTTGCAGGATATGGAAGCGCACGATATAATACTGCTGCCGGACTTCAGGCAATGGTTTATACAAAAGAAACCGGCGACATGATCTTTGCTGAATGGGCAAAAGATCAGATGGAATATATTCTCGGCGATAATCCTATGGGATACGCCTACGAAGTAGGATATGAGAATAATTTCGCTTCACAGGCTCACCACAGATCTTCCCACTGTTCTGCAACACAGAGCATGGAAGATCCTGTAACACAGGTTCATACTCTCTGGGGAGCATTGGTAGGAGGTCCTGATCTGGAAGATTTCCACAATGATGAAACGAAGGATTACATCTACAACGAAGTTACGGACGATTATAATGCCGGATTCTGCGGTGATCTTGCCGGTATTTACCATTTCTACGGAGCAAAGGGTAAGGAACTTGAAGATAAAAATTACATCATTCCGGATTTTGATATGTCTGAAAATGCAGTTGGATATGATCAGGTAGATGCAGACGGCAATCCGCTGCCGACAGGTCTCTTCATCTCAGCAGGTAAGGCTCAGGAAACTGATGCCGGACTTCAGATAAAAATCGTTGTTCATAACCGAACAGTAAATCCTCCTAAATTTGAAAGCAATCTCAAAGCAAGATATTACTTTAATATCGACGAACAGATCGCAAAGGGCGAGGACATAAGCTTTATTGAAACAAGGGTCGACTACGATCAGGAAAAAAGCTTCACGGACGGAAAGAATCAGGCGCTTATATCTGAACCTGTAAAATATGATGACAACGGCACTTATTACGTTGAGATCTCATGGCAGAACTGTAATTTCTACGGAAGCCGTGTATATCAGTTCGGACTGCTTAATAAAATGAATCCGGAAACTTACGATACTGTTTGGGATTCCTCGAATGATTACAGCTACGACGATCTTATCAGCTTTGAAGATAACAATGATGCTGCTGCAATTACCAAAAAAATCACTCTTTATGCAGACGACAAACTTGTCTGGGGTATAGAACCTGACGGAACTGAACCTTCTCCTGTTCCAACAGAAAAAATTCTCTATGGCGATTCAAATTGTGATAAAAAAGTTGATATGTCTGATGCAGTTCTCATAATGCAGTCGCTTTCCAATCCTGACAAGTATGGTATCAATGGCTTTGATCCAAGCCATATTACAGATCAGGGAATGTTAAATGCCGATTGCTGCAAACCCGGAGATGGCGTAACAAATGAGGATGCTCTTGCTATTCAAAAATTACGTCTCGAACTTATTGACTCACTTCCTGCATAAAAATAAAACGGCTGTTACACCAACGTGTAGCAGCCATATTTTTATAACCTGTTCTTATTCTATTGTCATATGTAAAGGCATTCCGTTTTTCATAATCGGAAGAATTTCTCCTTGAATAAGCGGCATGAAATAATCAAGCGCAGCCGGCAGAACGTTATTCCCCTCTTCATTTATCCATTCACGAGGAAAAAGTTTTTCAGAATTTGCTGCTTTTGAAGCGTCAGCAGTTTCGATTCTGAAACGATAAGGCTTGTCCGATTCTCTTATAAATGTCATCATGCATCCGCTTTTTCCGCTTATAGCTGCTTCAACAGCCGCTGAACCTATTGCCACAGAAGATTCAATATCTTCTCTCGATGCAATATGTGAGCTGCATCTCTGCATTACGTTAAGTTCAATAGAACGTACTTTACATCCTATTTCAGCAGCAACAAGCTTTTCCAGGAATTTTCCTATTCCCGCAAGATATGAATGGCCAAAAACGTCTTTCTGTCCGGACTGGAATTCTTCGGCAGCAAATTTTCCTTCAGCAGTTTTAACTCCCTCAGAAACAACTACGATAACTGCCTTGTGTTTTTTCATTTCATTTTTCACATCGGAAAGAAACTTTTCAATACTGAAGGTCATCTCTGGAAGATAAATAAGGTGCGGAGCATTCTCGCCGTTTGCCCTGATACAGCAGGAAGAAGCTGCAAGCCATCCGGCATGACGTCCCATAGCCTCGATAATGGTAACAGATGGAATACAGTAAACATTACTGTCACGAGTAATTTCCTGAACCGTTGAGCAGACATACTTTGCCGCTGAACCAAATCCAGGGGAATAATCTGTTTCGCATAAATCGTTATCGATAGTTTTCGGAATACCGATCACTTTAATATCATTTATGGAGTTTTCTTCAAGGTAAGAAGAATACTTTGCAACAGTATCCATCGAATCGTTTCCGCCGATATAGAAAAAAACACCAATATTGTTATTATGAAGAACACCTGTTATTTTTTCGTAAATTTCAGAGCTTTCATGATAATCCGGAAGCTTTCTTCTGCATGAACCAAGAACTGCGGACGGAGTTCTTAGAAGAAGCTGATATTTTTCGTCATCAGTAATAACTTCTGAAAGATCGATCAATCGGTTTTCCAGAATACCTTCGATACCATTGAATGCACCGTAGATTTTTTCAAATTTTCCTGATTTTTTTCCTGCGCTGAAAACGCCGGCAAGCGAAGCGTTTATTGCGCAGGTAGGTCCGCCGGATTGTGCAACTGCTATATTCATAAATCACCTTTGGCTGAAATATTACAGCCATTTCCCTCTCGTTATTTTATTGTTTTTGTAGCGACAACATTTATTTTATTATATCATAAGTGAGGATTTTTTTCAATTATTTACAGGCACAAATTTAATTAATTTAGAAAAATAATATTTGTCATTTTAGGCAAAAAAAGTAACTTTTTGCTCTGAATTAGGATTATATTGCTCTATTTTAAATCAAAGAAAAATGTTTCAAAGCGTTAGCTATACCATTCTCCTCTATCGGAGTTGTTATGTAGGAAACATAAGGATAAAGTTTTTCTGCATTTCCCATTGCAATACTGTTAGGAACAGCCTGGAGCATCGGAAGATCATTCATACTGTCACCGACTGCATATGCATTTTCTATTGGAATATTCAGCCTTTTCAAAATAATATCAATTGCTGTAGCCTTAGAATAACCAAGCGGAACGTTTTCATAAAATCCGTTTCCCCTGTCAATTATTGAGAAATAAGGACTTATTTCTCGGCAGAACATCTCAAAGTCTGTTTCATCATTGACCCATACTACAAATTTATCAAAGCAGAAATTTTCATCCTCTACTCGTCCGCTTACATCTATTCCGGAATTTACAAAAACGTCCATGAAATATCTGAGACCGTCTGTCATTATAGCTTTATCATCGAAAAAATATCCGTCCTTATGCTCATATACAGGTGTGATGCGACATTTCCTCAGTATTTCTGAAATGTTACGGCAGAATGACTGTTCAAGCGTACTTTCAAATATTACTTCTTCGTTATACTCAATATATGTGCCGCAGCCGCATATATATCCGTCAAATCCGATCTCACGGATACGGCTGCTTATATTGAAACGAGTTCTTCCGGTGTTTATGAATGCAAGATTGCCTCTTGTGCGTGTTTCCGTAATTGCAGAAATAGCGCTTTCCGGTATAAATGAGCGCTCATCTTCGGTTGCAAGAGTTCCGTCTATATCAAAAAAAATTATGCTGGACATTGTTCACTCTCCTTGTAAAT
>CAJKFZ010000199.1 GCA_905199285.1 uncultured Ruminococcus sp. | reverse complement strand
GGATTTTCTTTCTTTTTCACAAGAGGTTCCGCCTCGGCATCTCCGCTTAAAAGAGATTCAGCCATTTTTATAAGTTTTGAATAGGTGAAATCTCTCAGCTTTTTTATGCTACCTTTAGATATGCAAGTTGAATACCTGTCAAATTCTCCTGATTTAAGTAGTTTTACCGGAATATATTTTCCTCCGATACCGTTTTCCATTGCCTCAAGAACAGTTTTGTCACTTATAACAAGTCCGCTTGTTTTCAGCTCGGAATTAAGAACCGAACTATTCAGGCTATCTATCTTATAGTCGTCAGATTCAACTGCCGAGATCTGAATCGGAGAATAAAGAACTCCCGCCGGCTCGTAATTTTCATAAACTCCGCCCTTATCTGTTGCCGCAAAAAGATATAGAAGCATCTGTAAATCTATTCCGCTGCCAAGTGTAACGGAAGTAATTTTCTTCTGACTGCTCTTATAATCGACGATACAAATATAATTTTGTCCGTTAACCTCGCATATGTCAACCCTGTCAACAATTCCGCCGAAAGTGAGTTTATATTTTTCTCCAAAATCAAGAACCACTGCATTTTTATCACGCATATCAAGCTCAAAAGCGTGCGGAGTAAACGAGGAGTTCATGAGAGATTGTTGAGTATGAAGAAAAACATTAGTCAGACGTTCAGCAGTTTTATTATAAATAAGCTCAAATTTCGGTTTTTTTCCGAAATCCCCTGCCATTTTTTCTTTGCGGTATTTCTCAGCACACGAAGATATCTCATTTTGAAGCTCATTATAAGAAAGCTCAATAAACTTCTCTTTTGTGCGTGAAGCAAGTATCTCGCTGAAACAAAGATGAGCAAATTCTCCGCTTGTTCTTGCGTCAAGCTCAACTTTTTCGCAGGTTTGAAGCTTAAGGCATTTTTCGCAGAAATACTTGAAATGACACAAATTGTACTCATTAAGAGCAGTTGCAGAAAGCTTCAAAGGAGTAAAGCTTTTCAGCTTTTTCATTATATCCTCATCAATTTTGTAATTCTGCTTATATCCATAACGGCTTAAAACCTGAACTATCCTTCTGCTGTATTCATGATTTTGCAGAAGAACTTCCTTAATCGATGCAATTTCGCTGTTATTAAGTCCTCTGTTCTGCATATAATGATAATAAGCCGAATGAATCGTAACAGCATAATAATGGGGAGGAACATCATCCTGTGTAATCAGCATTTCCTTATTACCGAACATTTTTATGATCTGGTCAACAGCCGGTGCAGGATATTTTGCCTGTCCTGACAGATCTGAAAGAGGATATGTGACATAAAGCTTATCAGAAGCCGATGAAAGCGTTTTGTAAACAACCAGACGTTCAGACGCTATAAGATCAGCCAGTGGACGTGAAATCTCTATTCCGTTTTTGGCAAGAACCATTTTATCTGATTCCGAAAAAAGTCCATGCATACTAATCTGATTCGGAAAATCGCCGTCTGTTGAACCTATTGCGAAAACGACTTTAGGCGAATTCAGTCTTGCTGTTCTTGCAGAAGCGGCTATGACTGAATCAAGAGTCTGCGGCGGAACAGAATAATTTATTTTGCCTATCATTGATTTAATTATTTTCGCAAGTTCATTAAACGGTATGATATTTTCTTTCAGAGTTCCGGCAACGCTGTCGAGAATATCAATAAGACATCCCCACATCCTTTTAACTTCCGACGCTTCAAAATCAAGATTCTCTTTAATAAGTCCCGACATTAATCTTCCGGTATTACGCTCTGCACCGCAGTTTACAAGATAATCATATAAGATGCGGCAGATTTTTTCAGCAGTTATGTCTTTCTTATTCAGCTTCTTTTTCAGAGTGATTATCGGTTCGATAAACGAGGAACGAATCGTTTCAATTCTGTCAAGATCTTTATCATCCGCTGTAAAAGTCTCCCTCCAGATATCGCCGTCAATGCTCCATTTATAGCAATAATTTTCAAGCAGAGAAACGTCCGTCAGCGAAATATCCAGAAGTCCGCTTTTCATAATTCTGAAAATCTGCTCTGAGCGTAATTTTTTTGCAGATAAAATATTAAGCAGAGACGTGAAAAAGACCATGACTGCTGTGTGAGTAACGGCTCTTTCAATGCTGAGAAAATACGGTATCTCATATCGGCTGAACGCAGCTTTCAGAACGTCTGAATAATTTGCAATATCGTTTGAAACAACCGCAAAATCACGATATTTCAGTGATTTGTCACTGTGAATGAGTCTTTTTATTGAAGCGCAGACGTATTCAGCCTCACTATACATATCTTTAGCTTCAAAAATTCGGATATTTTCAACTTCAGGAGCGTCCTGCGGAGAATATCTGAAATTACGCATAATATGCCCGCTGAGATATTCAAGATCAGGATACTTAAATCTATAGCTCTTGCCGCACTTCGTTATTTTATATTCCTTTTTGTATTCACGGCATATATCGGCAATTTTGCGGTATGTACTGTTTACTGTTTCAAAAAGAGTAAACTCACCTGCATCTACATCATCAGTCCGCAGATTTACTGTAACGTTTTTAGCTGATGAGATCATTACACGTAGCATTTTTATCTGATCTCCGGTAAAACTTTCAAATTCGTCTATAAACACGCTCTTGCCGTCGAAATAGTTGTTTTTATCAGCAATAACGGCAGCTTCTTTTATATTATCGAGAATATTTTTAAAACCATATTTCTTCATAAGCTGCTCATATTCAAGATAAATCATAGAAATGTCCGTTGTTTTATCCATAAGTCGCTTATCCATCATAGCTGCTTTATTCAAAAGCTGCTGAGGTTCTATTCCGGAACGTTTCATATCGTTTATAATATCGAGAACTTCTTCAGCAAATCCGCTCTGTAAGCTCTGACGGCGAAAGAAATTCAGTGATTCAGGCTGATTTCTCACGGAATTTATCGCTTGATAAATCATTATCATTCTTGCATATTCGTTGGCATATTCACCCTTTCTGTCCGGTTCTCCGAAAAGCTGAAAAAGCTCTCGTGAAAGTCCGGTAAAACTCAGCGAGATCTGCTCGTTGAATTTTTCAGCTCCGAGATAAAAATACAATGTTTTATCAAATTCATATGAAAACTGTTCAGGAACTATTATACAAGCTTTATCAGTATTATTCTTTATACGTTCAAACATAAGAGTGGTTTTTCCGCTTCCTGCCTGACCAATTATAAATTCAACCATAAGTCACATCCATTCAATAAAATACGGCAGCCTCTGAAAAACCTGTTTTTTCTCAAAATCGGTTTTTAGAGGCTGCCATAAGTATACCGACGAAATCCATGCCGGTATGTACAAAAATCAAAATCCGTTAAGATGATTTGAAGTCATGATATAAGGATAATAATCATAACAATTACTTAAATAAACATATCCTTCCACACCGTCTGCCGAGCCTGTATTAGTATAGTTCCACAAGCCATAGAATCGTGAGAAATCAGGAGCTTTAACACCATAATGAGCTGCTGAAACATCGTATTTGTCAAAAACAGACGGATCGATTCTATTATTAAGGAAATTTACATAACTCATAATTCCAACGTAATATCCCTTGCTTTCCATAAATGAACAGAAAGCCTCTGTTATTGCAGTTATTTCTTCTACACTCAGGTCGGAGAAAATCGGATCTTCAATGTTGAAATAAACCGGATATTCAAACTGATAGTCCTTTATAGTCTCATAGAATAATTCGGCTTCCTGAAGAGCCTCTTCAACGGTAACGGCATAACTGTACCAATATGCTCCGCAGTCTACTCCGGCAGATTTTGCTCCGAGAACATTCTGATCGAACTTCTCATCCTTCTGAGAAGCAAACTTTCCATATCCGGCACGAATTATAGCATAATCGATTCCACCGTCTTTAGCCGCCTGCCAGTCAATATCGCCCTGCCATGCACTAACATTCATTCCCTTTGCAATAATTTTATTATCAACAGAAGTAGTAGTTGTTGTGGTAGAAGTTGTTGTTGTTGATGAATTTGCCAAAGATGTCGTTGAAGCTGGAGGTGTGTATGTTTCAGGAGAGATCAGATAAGGATAATTTATATATGAATAATCCATATCTACATTCCCGTTTATTCCATTGACAGAACCCGTACTTGAATACTGCCACATCCCATACTCCCCATTAAAATCCGGCTGCATTACGTCAAAATGTGCGACCCATACGTCATATTTTTTCAGAACAGTTTCAAAAACATGAGTTGTAAGGAAATTTGCGTAGCTGTATAGTCCCACATAACAGCCTTTCTCTTGAAGAGTCGTGCAAAATGTTTCGATAATAGCAGAAATCTGTGCTGCGGACAGATGTGACTGCGAAGGATCTTCAATATCGAAATAAACCGGATAATTGAAATCATAATTTTTGATGATCTCGTAGCAGGCTTCCGCCTCAGCCTGCGCATCCTCTACAGTCAAAGCGTAGCTATACCAGTAAGTTCCACAATTAAGACCAACTCGCTGAGCATTCTGAACATTATAATCAAATGTCGGATCTTTCTGCGAAACAAGCTTGCCGTATCCGGCTCTTATGATAGCAAAATCAACTCCGCTTTCTTTAACAGCCTGCCAGTCGATATTGCCCTGCCACTGAGAAACATCTATACCTTTAGACATCAAATAAATATTCGGCGGTTCAACCGAAGCGACATGAGCATTATAAATATCAAAAACATTGAACGGTATTTCAACGTCCTCTGCTTTATCTGAAGAAGCGTTTGCGTTATCTGTTAAAGCATCTGTTGTTTCAGGTAAGTCTTTACTTTTATCGTCATTTGTGGTATTATATATGGAGAGCGAGTCATTCGTTTGCGAACTGCTGAAAGAATCTGCATTATCTTCCGCAATGGGAAACGCCGGAATAACTGATAATCCGGCAAGAACTATTGAAACAACTGAAGAAAAAATGAGGCTTTCTTTCTTCATGATGTATCTCCTCCTTAAAATATTTTTTAAGTGAAATTCAGTTACAAAGTTTTTAAAATGTTACTCTTTTTTAATTATAACATGTTCACGAATAAATTGCAACTGTTTTAAACAAAAAACAAACTAACAGCTAAATTTTGTAGCATTATAGATTTTAGAAGGAGATTTTGTGGTAATTTTTAGCACAAATTAGTTAGAATGGACTACAATAATATGAAAAATTTTA
>CAJKFZ010000198.1 GCA_905199285.1 uncultured Ruminococcus sp. | reverse complement strand
AGTTCCAGAAACAGAATATGCATACCCTCGTGACGGCGTAAAAAATCGCTGTACCACTCACTTGCCTTGTACCAGCCTTCATCTTGTACAAATGTATCATCACATCGAAGATTCATTGTCATGGGCTTACCGCATTCCGGACACTTCGGAACAAGTTCAGACGAAATTCGCATATTCTTTTGCTCAGCAACCATTTTTCGAATCACTTCTTCATTATCATAAGTTTTATCATGACATCGCTCACTACACTGGAACAATCCATAATCTCCTTGCGTATAGAAAAGACGTTTTTTATCAAATCCTGCTTTCTGAAACTGGTAATCCACATTTGTCGTCAGCACAAAATAATCCTTATTTTGTACAAATTCTAAAAGTCTTTTGTAAGTATCATTTGGAGCGTCCATATAGCGATTGATGTAGATGTACCTCGACCAGTATGCCCAGTGTTCCTCCAGTGTTTCAAAGGGATAAAAACCGCCGGAATACATGTCTTTGAAATGATATTTTTCGATAAAGTCAGAAAAATATTTTGTAAAACGTTCCCCGGAATATATGAATCCGGCAGACGAGGAAAGTCCTGCACATGCACCGATCACAACGGCATCAGCAGTTTTGATTTTATCTTTCAGCCGTTCAATACTATCCCAGTAACTGCCTGTAGATTTCGTCATATCACCTTGATTTCGTGGAATTTCTGAAAATTCTGCACCGTTTTGACTGCAATTTCTGCTGCCTCCTTCTGCGGAAAACCAAATACTCCTGTGGAAATACAGCAGAATGCGATGCTTTTGATTTGATTCTGCACCGCAATTTCAAAACACGAACGATAACAGCTTTCCAGCAGTTCACAGTGTTTTTTCGTCAGTTTTCCCTGCACGATTGATCCCACAGTGTGAATGACATGATCGCAGATCAGATTGTAGGCAGGTGTGATTTTTTCCTGTCCTGTGGGTTCTTCATAGCCCTGATTACGCATGATCTCCGCACATTTCAGACGAAGCTGAACCCCTGCGAATGTATGAATCGCATTTGCTATGCCTACCTAAATCACACATTTCATCCTCGTTTTCTCGATAAAATCATCGTAGTCCTCTTTTGAGTAGCCCTTTATAAAGATATGGCATATCTCCTCATTGGTAGTTGGAGCAACAATAATTCGCTCAATCAAGGTAGTCAACAACGATAGTTTATTAGAGTGTGACCATGGCGTGCAAACTAAAATAACCTCTTGATTTTCGTCAAAAGGTTATTTTTTACTTAAAGTAGATTTTTTGTATTTTGCTTACCACTTTTTTACGTGACAAGCAAAATACGGCTGATTTCAAAATTGAACAAAGGATACAAATAATTTTTTATTTTTATTAAACTGCGTCTTTGTGCAGATAAACGCAGAATAATAGATTGCTTTAATTTTGATACTGCTTGATAATAAATCAATTATCAAGCAGTATCGGGAAATTCTATTTAATAAAGATTAAACTGTTGGATCGAGTGAAGAAATAAGCTCAAGTTTAAATTTCTGAATTTGAAGAGCGTCTTCGTTTGTGATTCCGCTTGTTCCGTTTTCATAAACGTCGGCATTAAGAGTCCCCTCTTCAGTGATATGGCTTGGATCAGAGCCATTAAGACCATATTTATCAGGATTTGAAAGTGACTGCATGATAAGAACAGCGTCGGACATATCTACCTTACCGTCGCAGTTAGAGTCACCGTAGGTTCTTTCTGTTGTTACCTTAACAGGAGATGTAATCGTAGCCGACTTTACATCAACATAATTATGAGCTGTTCCGTCAGGGTAGTTATTTCCCCAGCTCTGAGCTGCCCACCAATATGCAAGGTTGGCTTCCTTTTCATTCATGCACATTTCGCCGAGCTTGGTGAAAAGAGCTTCGTTTCCGGATTCTTCAATCTTTACGTCATCAACTGTAACCTGACCCGGCTTAGTCATATCTATCTTTACAACTCCGGAATCGTTTGTCTGCCATTCGTAAGCTACCCAGTATTCTATGCCGTCAACTTCTTCTATGAATGCGATGCACCCACCGCCGCCAACGCAGTCCTTCTTCTCAACTTCAAGAACCATTTCCTTGCCTATACCGGATTGGAATGTGATCTTATCTTCGGTAACAACACCCTTTTCACCTTCAATTACCGGCTTATCGGGTCCCGGATTATCAGGACCTGGATTATTGCCTTTATTCCATGAACCCTTGCCCATATTTGTATCAAGCGGAAGATTCATAGGTCTTACATTGATTACAGCAATACATTCTTTTGCTGCCGCAGCTTTAAGATCTGATACCTCGCTTTCCGATTTTCCAGCTGTTACAGACGAATCAGGTCTGTCGCCCCAATTCAGATCAAGAGACCACCAAAGCTGAATTTCAGCGGTTGTGCTTTCCTGACAGATCTTTGAAAGCATCTCAAGCTCTGATTTATCAGTAACAGTTCTGTTTTCAGACCAGCAGGTGCAGTTCATTATGGATGTATCTGTGAGATCGATCGTAGTAGGAACGGGCATATCTTTATTCTGGCTTGCGTCCCATTCAACGCCGGCTCTGAAAGGATAACCTATCCAATATCCTTTTCCGTCAACGTTTAAGTTGAAGCAGAGAGCGCCGCCTCCGCAGAGTGATTTCGTTGTATCGATATCGAAGTAAATTTCTGCCTTTTCGCCTATAGGAGACGGGAACATAACCTTACCGTCAGGATATATAGTGCAGTTGGAATTGCTTACAACACCGTCTACTCCGACGCCTGAGAAATCGGTTCTGGGAGCGCCGTATCTTTCGGAAGCCTTTGCAATAGAATCGTAGATGAATTTTTTATTTGTTCTGTCAAGGAAACGATAAGCCTCGTTTTCCCCTTCAGCGTTTGAATTATCCCACATACAGCAGGTGATACCTCTTGCTCTTGCAGCTGCATAGTAATAAGCTGCGTGATCTGTTCTTGCCTGAGTATTGTTTCTGTTTGTTGCACCAAATTCACCGATGACAACCGGAATATTCTGCTGAACGAATGCAACGTAAAGAGTATCAAACATATCATCTAATGATTTTTTCATTGTATCGTCAAACTGTGTCGGAGCTCCTTCGCTTGTTTTATCCATAGAGAAGTTAAACGGCTCGTAAGCGTGAACTGAGAGAATAAGTCTATCTTTGGCAGAATCTTTTGGCATCTGGAAGTATTTGCTCTGCATAGCTGCCTCTGCCTTAGCCGAAGTTGCCGGAACCATAATAAAACGATCGCTGTTATTTCCGCCTGTAGATCTGATCGTGTCAACAGCAGCCTGATTTATTTTGGTAATGCACTCGAGAGCTTCGTGACAGCAATCATCGTCCGCATACCACCATTCGTGAATGTTGCCGACCTGACGTGGTTCGTTCATCGTTTCAAAAACAAGGTGCTCATCGCAGTCCTTAAAATTATTTCCAAGCTGAGTCCAGATCTTTGTAACATAATTAACAGAAGAGTCAAGATGCTCGTAATCCGGATAAATATAGCAATCCTTGTTTCCGGCAGCCCATTCCGGGTCATAATCTGGATTTGTGAAACCAGAAGCCTTTTCATTATCGTGATGTATATTGAGGATTACATACATATCCTGGGAGAGTGCGTAATTTACGATGTCAGTTACCTTGGCAAGCCATTCAGAATTTATGTTGAAATCAGCATCAAGATGGTTATGCCATGAAACAGGAATACGTACAGTTGTGAATCCGGCATTCTTAATTGCGTCAATAGTTTCATGCGTAGTAATTCCGGCTTCTTTATCGCTGAGCCAATCGTACTCAAGGAACATATTTGCATCGCCCTCAACAGCGCCGGTATTATTGATAGCATCAAAAGTGTTTCCGAGGTTGAAACCTGCGCCCATTTTGTTAACAAAACGGAAGCTTTCGGTATCGGGAACCTGTTTGTTTTCGATCTTAAGATCGGGAATAGAATAACTCTCCTCTGCATAAACGGATATTGAAGCCTGATTATATTCAGGAATTGATAAATAAGCCGGGACAGCTGTAATAGCCATAGCCGCAGCAGCAATAAAGCTTACAATTCTTTTTTTCATATTATCGTGCAATCCTGATATGATTAAAAACAAGATACAGGATAGCATCCTCCTTTTCAGTTATTTTATTTGTTTTCTTCTTCTGTATCCCAATAAGATATCTGAGGAATAGGATCGGTATTACTTTTATCGGTCGTCTTATAAGCACCCTTTCCCCAACGATCTATAAATGGTTCACAAAACTGTATATAATTTGTAAGAGATTTTGCTAAAGATAGCAGAATCGTAAGTGGAGTACTGTGAGTAAATCCATAAAGTATCATCGGGTCATCAGTAATTTCTGCCGACACTCTCCAGACCAGACCGAAACGGTCAAGCTGATCAATCACGCTTTGAACTTTTTCAATCGGTATGTCCAGACGCTTTGCAATAATTTTAACCGAATGCATTCTGTTGCGTATGCCGCTGCCGAGATAAAATATAATATTCAATGCATCTTCATCAGCTAGCATTTTAAACAATCTTACCATATTGGGTGATGAATCTACATATCCGTTCACACCGTTTTCCGGTATTGATAAAAAACAAAAGTATTGCAGATCATCATTCATACGTGCGATCGCCATTTCGTTATCCGTACGCAGTTCAGCAAAAGTTTCTTTATCGAGATTATCGGGAAATCTTGCTTTATTTTCCGTATAATCATTGAATGCGCACAATGCTGCATATGACATTTTCATCATAAGTTCCGAACGCTTTTCAGGTCGGGTGCAATGCACTTCATCGGTTATTATCTGTTCAATATCAACTTTTTCATGTTTTTCGTTGATTCCAAAAAGAATATCGAGTGAAATGTTTAACGTTTTAGCAAGCAGTGGCAAAAGATCGCCATCAGGATAACTTGTATTTTCCCACTTTGAAACAGCCTGAGGTGAAACATTCATTTTCTGAGCAAGCTGCTCCTGGGTAAGACCAAGTTCCTTTCTTCGTTTTACTAAATTTTTTCTAAATGCAGTGTTATTATCCATAATTTTTCTCCGGAGTTGTTATGTTTTTTCTACTGTGACTATATTATAGCACAATATTTGGTAGAGTGCAATTTAAAGTTTCTTTATTTTATTCAACTAAAGTGAGAGACATAAACCAATAGTAGAATTTAATGATTCATTTTTGATTATTAGAAATTAAAAGATATTTTTATATTAAATTATGT
>CAJKFZ010000197.1 GCA_905199285.1 uncultured Ruminococcus sp. | reverse complement strand
ACAGTATTTTATGAAAAATTAAGAATGCGCCAAAATTGTGGAAAACTCCTCATTTCGGCGTATTTATTTTTGACACGTTATTTTTATTAACTTTTATAAAATTAGATGAACAAAGGTTAAAATTAGACGGAATATAGGCAAAAATCAGCTCATAACAGGCCAAAAAGCATAAATCAGTTAAATAAAGCTTTTTTGTATTCTGCTTGTCAAATCACATTTATGCTATACTGTTTTCTTTTTGATCTTAAAGTACCGTATTGCCGTATATCATTTAATTATGGGAAAATTCAGATCGGGATTTGACAAACTGTACGTTTTATGATATATTTTTAATATCAATTATAAAGAGGAGCGGCAGATGATAATAGAAAAAATATTTGAAAAAAACTGTAAATTTATCAGTCAAACGGAATTGGACGCTGACTTTATAAAACGTCAGTTTGTGAAAACCGAAACAAGGGATCATATTGTAATTGGTGAGATCAGTCTGCCCACCGGAAAAATACGTGTTGGTGATCCTTTGGCATATATGTGTACAGGCGATTATACACCCGAGCTTAAACGTACTGTAAAATCAGGAATTTATCCTGTAGAAATAGCTGTATCACGTACTCCTGTGGCTTCTGTAAGAATTAGTACGGCAAGAGTTAAGTTCAGCGAAAAGACAGCCGTTCGCTACGAACTTGCAGAGCCTACTCCTGAAACGACTGCATTTAAGTGTTCCGACGGCGATTTGACCGGATTTCCTGTCGATGCAGGAATGATGGCTTTCATGGATTCGGATGTTATGAAAGAGTATGCTGCTTTCATTGATAAATGGCACAAGGAAAATCCGGAGGATAATCACTATGATGATTATTTTAAATATCTGTTTGCGGAAAGCTATGCCAAGCTACCTGATTATCAGCGCAGCGGAGGAGACTTTATTCAGTGGACGATACCAGGTACAGCTCATAGTGTTGTGATGTTGAGTTCAGGTTTTGGGGACGGTTTTTATCAGTGCTACTGGGGAATTGATGAAAGCGTAGAGATATGCGAGCTGACCGTTCCGCTTGTCAATTCAGATATTGTTGATGAAGCAAACAAGGAATTTCTTGATATATGGAATGGACCAGAGTATTGTATCGTTACAAAGCATATTGCCGAGGGCGGTGACATAGGTTATATGTGCCGTGAAGAAGCTTCTGAAAACTTTGAGGACAGCGGATGGCGGTTCTATGGTAAAAATGAGGATGAAGAATACTGGAATAATGCCGATAATTATGTGATATATTCACTTCATCGCCTTGCCGATCGTTTTGAAAAAATTATACCGCTTCTGAAATCGCCTGTTGATACAGCATATTTTTGTACAAGTAACAACGAATTTATAGCCGATGATTTTCAAGAATAATCTACGAACAAATCCTATGAGAACAAGTTTTGAAACTGACGGAGGTAATATCATGAACGAAAAAATAAGAAATAAAAAAGTAGAGGAATCACTTACCGAAACTACTAAACTGTTGCAATATAAAGAGATCAACGGACAAAACAGACTTTTCGGCGGCAGACTTATGGAGTGGATAGACGAGATCGCAGCTCTTACAGCCATGCGTCATTGCGGCGGACTTGTAACGACCTGTGCCGTTGATAATCTTCGTTTTAAATACGGTGCATATATCAATGAGGTCATAGTCCTTATAGGAAAAGTTACATATGTCGGAAATACATCTATGGAGGTTCGAGTTGATACTTACGTTGAAAATATTGAAACCGGCATAAGACGAGCTATAAATCATGCATATCTGATATGCGTTCATGTGGATGATAACGGCAATCCGATGCCTGTTAAGTATGGTCTTGAAGTAGAAACCTTATCGGAAAAAGCAGAGTGGGAAGGCGCTTTAAAAAGAAATATTGCACGCAAACAGAGATTTAATGACGGATATTAAAAGCACGGAGAGAAAAATATGAGTATACTTAACGTTGAACACGTAACGCACGGATTCGGAGCAAGACAGATATTGAACGACGCTTCTTTCAGACTTCTCAGAGGCGAACACGTTGGACTTGTCGGGGCGAACGGCGAAGGAAAATCCACGTTTCTTAATATAATCACAGGAAAACTTATGCCGGATGAGGGTAAGGTGGAGTGGTGCAGACATATAACCACAGGATACCTCGATCAGTACAGCACTCTTGAAAAGGGTAAAACTATTCGTGAGGTACTTCGTGAAGCATTTATTCACCTTTCGGAGCTTGAAGCTGAAATGCTGAAGCTTTACGATAAAATGTCCGATTGTACAGAAGATGAGATGAACGAACTCATGGAGGAAGTAGGGGAGATACAAAGCATCCTCGATTACAGCGGTTACTACACTATCGACGCGAAAATTTCGGAATACGCAAACGGTCTTGGTCTGAACGAGATAGGACTTGACAGGGATGTTACAAAACTGTCCGGCGGTCAGCGAGCTAAGGTACTGCTTGCAAAGGTGTTGCTTGAAAATCCGATGATACTTATCCTTGATGAGCCTACGAATTTTCTTGACGAGAACCATATTGCATGGCTGACGAATTTTCTTAAAAACTACGATAACGCATTTATACTTGTGTCGCATGATATCCCGTTTATGAATAGCGTAATAAACGTTGTTTACCATGTTGAGAATGCGGTTATGACTAGATATACCGGAGATTACGATAATTTCGCAAGAATGTATGAACTGAAAAAGAAACAGATCGAGCAAGCTTATGAAAAACAGCAGAAGGAGATCGCTGATCTCGAGGATTTCATCGCACGAAACAAGGCGAGAGTAGCAACAACAAATATGGCTAAATCAAGGCAGAAAAAGCTTGATAAAATGGATAAGATAACTCTGATGCGTGAAAAGCCGAAGCCGATATTTTCATTCAGAAAAGCACGTACTCCGGGAAGAGTTGTGATAGACTGTAAGGATATTGTTCTCGGATATGACGAACCGCTTACAAAACCTGTTTCTGTTCAAGTGGAAAACGGACAGAAAATAGCTATCCGAGGCGTAAACGGCATAGGAAAATCGACTTTGCTGAAAACGTTTCTGAAACTTATTCAACCAGTATCGGGAACTGTAGAGCATGACCAGTTCGTCCAGTTCGGTTACTTTGAACAGGAAGAAGAAAGCACTTCCCAGACGGCTCTTGAAGTGATCTGGAACGAATATCCGTCTATGACAAATGCGGAAGTTCGTGCAGCTTTGGCGCAGTGCGGTCTTACTACCGAGCATATCACATCGCAGATGAGAGTTCTTTCAGGCGGTGAAAACGCTAAAGTAAGACTTTGCAGGATAATGCTTAAAGAAATAAATCTGCTTGTTCTTGATGAGCCTACCAATCACCTTGACGCAGACGCAAAGGAAGCTCTGAAAAAAGCTATAAACGATTATAAGGGAACTGTGCTTATTGTTAGTCATGAGCCTGAATTTTATATGGATATTGCTGATACGGTATGGAATATCGAGGAATGGTCAACTAAGATAATATGACATTTTACCGGTATCTGATAAATAAAAAATATTGAGATCTGTTTTATACTCGTCGCTGTTGCTATAATTGCAGCAGCGGCGAGTATAATTTTTGTCTTTTGACAAAATTTTTTTGTTCAGGACATGAGAGAAAATGCTTTCCCCATAGTCTAATAAACGGAGCGAGGTGATAAAATGAAAGTGAGATCATACATAAAGCTTATTCGGGTAAAGCATTGGATAAAAAACTTACTTATAGTGATCCCTGCTTTCTTTGGAACTGCACTTATTGAAAGCGAAGTTATTTATCGGCTTATATTCGGATTTTTTGTATTTTCATTCTGCTCGTCTGCCGTTTATATAATCAACGATCTGAACGATATTGAAAATGACCGACAGCATCCTGATAAATGCAAAAGACCTCTTGCCAGCGGAGCAGTTTCCAAAAAAGAAGCCTTGATTTTAATTGACGTTCTTCTTATGTTTGCATCGATACTTAATCATTTTCTTTGCGGTTTCAGCCTTCATTCATTGATACCGTGGGTTTATATGATTTTGAATCTGCTCTACAGTGTATCGCTGAAAAATAAGCCAGTTATAGACATTGTGCTTCTTGTATCGGGATTTTTCTTCAGAGTATTTTATGGCTCGGCGATCACAGAAATAAGAATATCGGGATGGCTGTATCTGACGGTTATCTCACTGTCTTTGTTTCTGGCTTTCGGCAAAAGGAGAAACGAAAAAATGTCCTGCGGCGATTCTGCAAGAAAGGTTTTAGGATGCTACAGCTTGCAGTATCTCAACAGTAATATGTATATGTATCTGACGCTATTTGCGGTTTTTTACTCGATCTGGAGTCTGAATGCAAGTGACACCGGACTGATGATCTATACAACTCCGCTTATTTTAGTAATGATGATGCGTTACTCATATAAGCTTGAAATCGATGTAAACGGTAATCCTGTAGATATGATACTGGGCGACAGAGTTCTTATCATTCTTGGAGGAATTTACGCTTTACTGCTTTTTGTTATTATATATTTCCCGGAGGTCATAAATGAATGTTTACGATTTTGACGGAACGATCTACAGCGGAGATAGCAGCGTTTCTTTCTATTTTTTTATTCTGAAAAGACATCCGTCCGTACTGCGGGTATTTCCGAAACAGCTTTGGGCAATGATAATGCATAAGTGCGGAAAAATTTCTCTTACGGAAGCGAAAGAAGTTTTTTTCTCGTTTTTGCCGATCATCAGCGATATTTCCAATGAAACAAAACTGTTCTGCGAGAGACGCAAAAATAAGATCATGTCATGGTATAAGGAAAAGCAAAAAGCGGATGATCTGATAATCTCTGCTTCGCCGGAGTTTCTTTTGAAAGGTTTTTGCCAAAATCTCGGGGGCGTCCGTTTGATAGCGTCTGAGGTCGATCCTGAAAGCGGAAAATTTCTTAGCGAAAACTGTAAGGGTGAAGAAAAGGTAAAACGTTTTAAAAAGGCTTACGGCAATGAAAAAATCGAAGAATTTTATTCCGATTCCTACTCTGATCTGCCTATGGGACAGCTTGCGGAGAGAGCATATCTTGTGAAAAACGGGCGACCATGCGAATGGAAACTCGTGAAAGGAGAAGTATGAAAATACAATTTAAAAAAATATTCAGTTCATTTGGAAAGAATGAAGAAAAAACTTCTGCTATATTTATAAATGCAGCATACCTGTATCTTGCCATTCCGATGTATATATTTA
>CAJKFZ010000196.1 GCA_905199285.1 uncultured Ruminococcus sp. | reverse complement strand
GCTTGCCCTGGAGGATGAGAACCGACTGAATTCAATCACCCGCGAAATTTACACGCCGCATTTTGTGATGTCACGGTCGGATTTTGTTTCTAAGTCAATCGTAATACGGTTCACTTTATCACTTCTTTCATATTTATTTTTGAAACATCTTGACACCTTATATGACACCATGGTATAATATAAATAGCAAGGAGGTATCCTAATGTCGAGGTTTGATAAATTACTTGAGCGAATAAAATCGCTCTCGAAAGATATGCGTTTTGAGGAATTAAGAAAGGTTCTGGAAAGCTATGGTTATACGATGAATGCACCAAAAGGCGGCAGCAGTCACTACACATTCAGAAAGCCGGGAAAAATGCCTATTACAATCCCTAAACATGAGCCAATTAAAAAAGTATACGTGCAGATGGTCAAAGATGTTATTGAAAATGGAGAGGAGTAGTTCATATGAAAACATTAGCTGAATATATGAAATTACCATATAGAATTGAAATTGTGCCCGATATTGAAGAATGCGGATATGTCGTATCGTATCCTGAACTTCTGGGATGTATGACATGTGCTGACACGTTAGAACAGGCAATAAAAAATGCAGAAGATGCTAAAAAAGAATGGCTTATTGCTGCAATTGAAGAAGGATTAGAAATACCGGAGCCTGTAACTCTTGATGATTATTCAGGACAGTTCAAGCTCCGTATTCCCAAATCTCTGCATCATTCTTTAGCTGTACACGCGAAGGAAGAAGGTATCAGTATGAATCAATACTGTATGTATCTGCTTGCTAAAAACGATACACTTTCACACGTTTGAATTCTATCCCGTCAGGAATGGCGGGATAATTTTTTAGTCAAGAAAATCGTCATCTTCATCATCGAAATCGTCTTCTGCACGAGACTTACCGCCGAGCGGTTCGCCATCACGAATTTTCTGGAGATTGTTGAGCCCGCAGGCAATGCCCTTATTTCCATTGGAGTTGAAAGCGTAGAAGTTGATGGAAGCTCTGCCATAAACTCCGGAGTAGACCTCGCTGTGGTCAATGATCGGCTGACGGTCTGCATCCACAATGCCGGGAGCAGATGCGGAATTCGCATTGATGAAATAGCTGTTCGCATACGCCTCATCGTCTGGGCGTTCTAAGTCACCATCACGAAGGGGAGTTTTGATTGCCTTGAGTGACGGAACGGACTTGCCGCTGCCCTTGAGCTTAGAAGCACCTTCCTCATATGCCGCCTGAATAGCAGCCTTGACCTTAGCGATGGTCTTGGTGTCGGATTTTGGGATGATGAGAGATACCGAAAACTTCGGTGTACCGCCGTTAATTGCCTTTGCTTCCCATGCGTTGCAGTAGCTCCAGCGTGTGTCGGGACCTGTGATTACCTTTGTGGGATTTACGAATTTTGCCATAATAAAAACTCCTTTACTCTTTAAAATCTTCTGTTGCAGGATTCCATGTCTTACGTTTGTCGGAAGCAGGAACTAATGTTGGTTTGCCTTGTGGTTTGTAGGTAAGCTCGCTGAGGACTTCGTCAAATTTTTTCTTGCCGCCGAGCAGTTTTGTCATTGCCGTGATGCCAAGAACTTCCGGCTCACCATAGGGATTCTTTCCAAATGCCTTGACTGCTTCTGCGACCTTCGCTTCATCGGTATATTTGCGTGTAGATCTGCCCTCGACCACCTTGTAGCCTGTCCACTGCTTGCCGGAAAGTGCCTGACTGAGGGCATATTCTTTCACATCACTTGCCCACGATGCAAGAGCATCAGCTTTTTCAAGAATTGCCTCAATTTCGGTATCTTCCAACGTTGCAGACGGGGCGAAATCGTACTGAGCCAGCATGAGATTGTACTCGGCTCTTTTGCGGCAGGTTGCTTTGACTTTGCAGAATCGGCAGTGTTCTCCGGCACAGAATTCTCCTTCGCCTTTAGCAGCCAGTTCAGCGGTAGGGCGGAGGATGTTTTCTGCCCAATCAAGCAACTCGGCAGTAGTCAAGGTGAACTCGCTGATATTGCTAAGCCTCGGTTGGAAGATGACCATTTTGATTTTAGAAATATCGTACAAGCTGTCGAAAAGCTCCAATGCACCAAGAGCGTACAGCATCATCTGACTGTTATTTTCAGCCGAAACAGCGATACCTTTTCCATGCTTGTAGTCAATGACTGTCAGCACTTTATCGGATACGATCACGCAGTCACCAGTGCCGAAACCATCAGGAACGTATTTACTGAAATCAAGACGTTGTTCTACCATAACCACAGGATCACTGTATTTACTGATTTGTTCGGCGATGTACTGAGCATAATTGTCAGTGCAATCTGCCATTTCCTGATCAAAGTAATCAAGGTTTTCCGTAGGATCTGCGGATTCAATGCCAAGCAGCCTGTTCACCTTAAATTCCGCAAGTTCGTGTGCACAAGTACCCTCTCGTGCGTAATCAGTAGCAACATCGGGAATCTCTGCGTTCAGCTTTGCCGACGGCGGACAAGCCATCCACCTTGCACTTGACGATGCTGACAGCTTGGCATGAGAACGAGAGGAATGCTTAACTGCCAAGGTTTTCCGCCTCCTTCATGAGTGCTGCGTACTCTGTTTCAGCGATGCCGGAGAGCTTTTCAGCACCGTGCTTCATCAGGAGCTGTTTGACCTCATTAGTGAATCCGGCTCTGGATTTGTTTGCAAGCACGGCTCTGACTTCTGAAAGAGTGATTTCCTTTGGCGACTCTGCTTCGGGAGTCGTTACCACTTCTGTCTGCTCCTCTACAGGCGGATAAACTTGCTCAAAGTCGTCCGGATTCAGCTTGTCCGATGCAGTAAGTGCTTCAGCGTATGCCTCCAGACTGTCTCCGAGATGGCGGACATCTGCGATGATGTCCAGTAACAATTTGATTTGGCTCATGGGTTGACCTCCTTTTTGCTATGTTTTTGACGATAGGGAAGATAACTAAATTCTGCAAGAATCTGGCGGACAACTTCAGATTGGTATTCACCTGCCGTTTCCATTAGTTGTTCCAAAACCTTTATCTGTTCCAATGACAATTTATTTTTGTATGGATGATAATCATTTGGAACAGAAACACCGCCGCCATTTCCACGAGTTGTTTCAAGAGGGTATTCAGCTGTGAGTTTTAATACATCACTGCGGATCGTGCGTGTTGTCACACCTAATTCTGCGGCAAGTACGCTCATTGTCTCATATCTTCTTGCCACGAGAATTTTCATAATTTCTTCTCTGCGTTCTGTAGCAGTCACAGCCTTTCGCCTCCTTTCCCTTTGTCTGAAATCATTTTAAAGTTCAAATAGGAAAGGTTTTTTCCTATTTGAATGAAGTTTACAAAATATTCATAATCTGATTTGAGTGAGATATCGGTCTTATATAATCTATAACGATTTGCACCTTGTGAAAAGAAAAAAGCCGACTGAACATTCGTAGAACATAGTCTATCGAATGCTCAGCCGGCAGAACTCAGTATATCGGTTCAGCTCGTTTTGAGCTTGTCTATTTGAAGAATACGGGTTTCTCAGAAATCGGAACCCCTGTATGTATTACCTTCATTTTTGCTGCTGTAAATCAGAGACATCAAAGAATCAACAGTGATTTCTTCATAATCCGATTTATTGGGCTTCTTGATTTTCAATGCATGTGAACCGTTTGATGTTACAATGATTTCTCCAAGCGGAATCTTCAGTTTTGGGGTGTAAAGCATATTAGATTTTGTTTTATTCATAGATGCCTCCTTTGTTATGAGGTAAGCTTAAATGCTTACACAATGGATATAAATAAACAGCGGGCGGAAAACCCGCTGCAATAGTTGATTAGTTAAAAGACGAGTGCGAAATTTTTAAAAGCGGAAAAAGCTGTTTCGCTGATTGGTTCAATAAGATTTAAGGAAGTCAGACGATGCTTTGCAGCTTCTGATGATACATTAAATACGTCCTCAAGTGTACGAATAAGACTCCACGGGCGCAAATAATCCGGACCGTCATATTCGTTAGCCAGAGCAATAACCGCACTTTGAGGCATAAGCAGTGCTCCGGAAAAATAATTTGCCTGCCATTCCATCCAGTCGTGATCTGAAATAAGACGAAAACTCTTATTTTTAACCTTTGTAGTATCGACCCTGCATCGCACCATTGCAGGCTCTGCGTCTCCAAACAGTGAAAGTTGATTCGGATCATATGCAAAATACGGTGTGTGAAATACAACATGACCCGCTTCGTGACCTGCAGTAAACCTATATCGGTGTTCCTGATTTTCTTCCAGCAAGCGACTGTCGAAAATTACAGTATTAGCTTTTGCACTGATGTATTCTGCACGATTGTTTGCCAAGTCATAAACCGGAATGCAGTTTGTATCATGAAATACAGTCATACCAAGATAGATGCCATTATGTGATAACAGCTGGTAATCCGGAGTGGTACCAAGATAATTTTCAAGAAATCCATCAATATCGACAGGAGAGGGATTTTTCAAAATATCAGGTTGAAACTCCACGATATATTGTTCTGCAATAAAATCAATATCTTTTTTGCTTAAAACAGGTACACCGCTCTTTTTCGTTTGGAAACATGGACTATACATATATTGAAGATCATCCTTTCCGCTTTTTCAGCTCTTCGACAAATTGCAGCCATTCCTCCTCACCAGCATCCAGATCACGTGCTGTACGCAGTGCAGCGGACACATAATCTCTTTCCATGATGTACTCCGGCAAGTCCGGTGCGACAGAATTACGTTTCTTTCCGGCAAGGTCAAGCATCAGAGATTTATCTTCCTCTGACAATTGCAGGATTTCTGCAAGCATTGACAGCTTTTCCATATCCGGTGGATTTCTTCGATCTTTTTCAACATCACTTAAGAATGGTGCTGAAAAACCTAACAGTTCTGCCATTTTGCGAAGTGTAATTTGCTTTTCTTCTCTTTTTTTCTGGAGGAACTCTCCAAAATTTTGATAAAAACTACCCATAATGTTCACCTTTACTCTTTCAACCGCCCATTCACTTTCATTTCATTTATTACATTTTCATCACTTAGGGGCGTAATATTCATTCACAATGGTGAATCTGATATGCTTATTAGCAATGGTGCTTACAAGCATATTTGTATTATAGCATACCTGTGTCTCTTTGTCAAGGGGTTATAGAAATTTTTTGAAAAACTTCTTTGTATAACATCTTGACAATGCGACCAATATGTCGTATACTATATTTATGACCGTGTGGTCGTAAATGAGGAGGGTTACATTATG
>CAJKFZ010000195.1 GCA_905199285.1 uncultured Ruminococcus sp. | reverse complement strand
GGAACAATATGCTCCCGGAACACTCTCTTACGTCCATGAAATAAAAGCTACCCGTGGCGAAATTATGGATTACAACGGAAATATTCTTGTTACAAACAATGCAAGATGCGATCTTGTTCTGAAAAAAGCATTCTTTCCGGATGACCTCAAAGAGGGAAATAAAATTCTTCTTGGAATCTATAATGCTCTTAAAGAACATGGATATGAATTTAAAGAAAGTATTCCCATAACTAAAGATAAACCCTACGTTTTCACGGTCAATGATGCTTCTGAGATCATTTCCAATCTCAATCTCAATGTCTACGCATCGGCTGAAAACTGTATAGATAAGCTTATCGAAGATTACGAGATAGACGAAAGCTACTCTGACGAAGAAAAAAGAATCATCGCCGGAATGCGTTATGAAATGATGGAAAAGGACTTTTCATACGAAATTGATCTGACTCTTGCCAAAAATATTGATTCGCAGACCGTTGTCGATATGAAAGAGCTTAGCAACATTTACAAAGGAATAGAGGTTATCGAGGCTTCCGAACGCAGTATTGTAAGAGGTGATATTCTTCCGCACGAAATCGGAACAGTCGGTCCGATTTACGCCGAAGAATACGATGATCTTAAAAATCAGGGATATGCCATGGACGACACCCTCGGAAAAAGCGGAATCGAATCAGCCATGGAAAAAGAACTTCGTGGGATCAACGGTGAAGAAGAAATTCTCATCAATGACGGCTCAGTAGTTGACGTAAAAACTATTACTCATACCTCTACCGGAGCTTCTGTAAAGCTAACAGTTGACGGAAACTTCCAGCTTAAGCTTCAGAATATCCTTGATAATTTCATTAAAAATTTCCCGTCAATAAACCCTAAGCCGCACGTCCTGAAAGATACTAACTGCGGAGCTATTGCTGTTATCGACTGTAAAACCGGAGCCGTTAAAGGTCTTGCTACCGCTCCAACCTACAATCTTAAAGATTACACCGAAAACTTCGATTATTTCCTTAACGCAAAGGACTCTCCCCTGCTAAACCGCTCTACATGGGGATTATACCGTCCCGGATCTACCTTTAAAACCATAACGGCAACCGCCGGGCTCAATGAAGGCGCTGTTACCGCCGATACTCTTCTAAGATGCGAACCGGGTTACACATTTTATGGCTCTCCTTATTCATGCACAGGAACTCATTATGATATTTCCATGAGAAAAGCTATCGAGGTTTCCTGCAATATTTATTTCTACGAGGTGTCAAGAACTCTTGGAATCGACAATATTACTCGATATGCCAAGCTTTACGGTCTTGGCTCAAGCACAGGAATCGAAACCGGAGATGCTGCCGGTTATCTCTGTAATCCTGAAACGTTCGCCGAAAACGGTATTCCATGGTATGTCGGCTATGTAATTCAGGCTGGTATAGGAAATCAGGACGCAGGTATCACTCCGCTCCAGATGGCTGTTGTAGCAAGCACTATCGGAAACAGAGGCGTTCGTTATCAGCCATATCTTGTTGACAGCCTTCACGAATACGGTACTAACAAGCTTATTTCCGAAACTCAACCGACTATTGCTGAAAAAATAAACCTCAGCTACGATGATCTTTATGATCCGATAATCGCCGGAATGATCGACGCTTCTCACAATATGCCTGTGCAGTATTCCCTGCAGGATCTTGGATTCGACGTTGCTATCAAAACAGGTACTCCTCAGACCGGAGAAAACCTTGAACAGCAAAACTCTTTCTTCATCGGATTTGCTCCTGCTGATAATCCTGAAATTGCTTTTGCCGGAGTTGTTGAAAGCGCTGAATATTCCAAATATATGATTCGTGATATAATCCTGGCATATCAGGAATGTTACGGACTTAACGGAGTTGAGCCAACAGTTAAGCCACTTCCGGAAGAAGTTCGTCCAGCAATTGAAACGACTGACGCTTCTTCAAGTGAAACAACTACAACTTCATCTTCTGAAACAACCACAACTACAACGGAAACAACCTCCGTAACAACTTCAGCAGCTCCTGTAACAGAACCTGTTCCGGCATACACAGCTCCTCCGGTAACAGATATTCCCTATACAGAGCCGCAGACTACGTCGTCCAGCGAGCCTCAGACTGATACGACCGGCGAACCGCCTGTTCCCGGAAATACCACTCCTGAACAATAATAATCAACAGAACCTGTCTTTGATGTTCAAGGACAGGTTCTGAAAATTTTTACGCATAAATTTACCTCTTCTGTCAATAATAAAAGCGGAGGTGTTATGCATGAAAAAAGAAAGTAACACGAAAAAAGGCTCGAAAGGCTTTTACGCAGCTTTAGGAATAAGTGCAGTCATGATTGGTTCAGCTTGTTTTTTTGCCTATGATCAGGGAGAAAAGCTGAATAACAAAAATACGGCTGATAATATTATTTCCGTTCCCGAAGCTCCTGTTGACAAAAAAACAACCGGTATTCCGAAAACAACTACTATCCCCATTCAGACGACCGCTCCGGTTCACACGACGGCAGCCGCAGTAACGACAACTCCTACAATTACCGCTGCTGTTTCCGTTGAAACTCTTCCGGCGGCTGATATTGTAAAAAGCGATCCACCCGCCGAATCAGAAAATATTGAAGAAACAGAAAATTCAGCACAGGTAAACTCGGCTTCAAACGGAGCGTCAAAGCTTGAAAACGTAAAACCGCCGCTTTCTGATATGAGCAATATAATCAACCCTTTCAGCGGCAGCGAACTTGTTAAAAATGAAACTACAGGCTCATGGCAGACTCATAATGGAACTGATTTTGCCGCAGAAGTCGGAACAGAAGTGTTCTCAATTTCTTCGGGAGAGGTCACGAAAATAGATACCGACCAATTATGGGGAGTTTGCGTTACGATAAATCATCATAACGGCTATGTTTCAAAGTATTGCAGCCTTGGAGCGGATTTATCGGTTCAGGAAGGCGACCTCGTTGCAAGCGGAGCAGTCATCGGTGTTGTTGGACAAACTGCCGATATTGAAAGCGCAGTCGCTCCTCATCTTCACATTGAACTCCAGCATAACGGAGCTTATGTTGATCCGCTTTCAGCCATTAAAGAATAAGAACCTGTATTCATAGGATAATTTGCACGTCTTTTCGGCGAATTTTGCCGATGTCTGCGTTGAAAAAGTTCACCATACGTCAGATTTCACTTTTTCGGGTCTCGACTGTCGTCTCGGTTGGTGCTTCTGCTTCGCAGAGGTGTCCATCGGACACCCGCACCCTTGCCCTCGGCAAAATTGCGCTCGAAAATCCGCACATCTTTCCTATGAACACAGGTTTTAAGAAAATCCGACAGAAGTTAAAATCTGCCGGATTTTTTATGCTAATTATCAGATATTTGCAAGAGCTTTGAAATTTTCCTTTAATGCCGGATAAATATCTCGGTAAAGCTGATAATATTTCTCATATTCCGAAACATTTTCCACTGTCGGAGCTTGAACTTTATCGGCTCTTACGATCTCCGCACAAGCATCAGGAACACTGTCATAAAGTCCTGCACCAACACTCGCAAGAATGGCAGCTCCAAGCGCAGGTCCTTCCTTTGAAGCAGTCGTTTTAACACTGCAATTATAAAGATCGGCAAGCATACTTCTCCAGAGCGGTGAAGAACCGCCTCCGCCGCAGGCAGTCATGTCGCTCACGCTGACATTCATTTCACGGAAAACCTCAACGCAGTCACGAAGCGAATACGTTACCCCCTCCATAACAGCACGAAGCATATCGCGGCGAGTATGAATTGCCGACAAACCAAAGAAAACTCCCCTTGCGTCCGGATCAAGATGAGGAGTTCTTTCTCCCATAAGATATGGCAGATACAGCAGACGATTCGCTCCGACAGGAGCTTGCTCTGCCTGTTTGTCCATAAGGTAATATTCATCAACTCCCATAAGATTTGCGGTTTCTTTTTCGCTCATGCAGAAATTGTCCCTGAACCATTTCAGCGAAAGTCCGGCGCCCTGAGTAACTCCCATAACGTGCCAGCTGCCAGGTACAGCGGCGCAGCAAGTGTGAACTCTGCCGAGCTTGTCGATAGAAATGTTTGAAGTGTGAGCAAACACAACTCCTGATGTACCGATCGTGGTGAACGCCTTGCCGTCCTCGACAACGCCTGTACCAACGGCTGCCGCAGCGTTGTCTCCTGCACCGCCGACAACTATCGTTCCCTCGCAAAGTCCGAGAGTGTCAGCCATTTCTCTGCTTAAAACCCCGGTCACTTCGCATGATTCATAAACCTTTCCAAGCCAGTTTTTGTCGATTTCAAATGCGGAAAGAAGCTCATCCGACCAACAGCGGTTCGGAACATCAAGAAGCTGCATTCCGGAAGCATCGGAAACCTCAGTCGCATATTCGTGTGTAAGCACAAATCTAAGATAATCCTTTGGCAAAAGAATATGAGTGACCTTTTCGTATATCTCGGGTTCATTATTTTTCACCCACAGAATTTTTGCGGCAGTCCAGCCTGTCAGTGCAGGATTAGCCGTGATCTCCACAAGTTTTTCATATCCGACAATACGGTTCATCTCGTCAACCTCAGCGGCTGTACGCTGATCGCACCAGATAATTGAATTGCGCAGAACGTTATTATTCTTATCAAGCATAACAAGACCATGCATTTGTCCCGAAATACCGATACCCTTAACGTCCTCCTTTTTAACTCCGCTCTGAGACATAACAGCTTTGATCGTTTCTGTCATTGCGTTTGCCCAATCCGCCGGATTCTGCTCTGCATAGCCGTTTTTCGGCTGATACATGGGATATTCTATTGTTTTGGAAGCAATTACCGCTCCCTTTTCATCAAAAAGGACTGTCTTTGTACCGCTCGTACCGCAGTCCACGCCTATAATGTATGACATAATTAAATTCCTTTCAATTAATCTTCCGGTTCATAATCAATCCATAGTCCATTAAATTCAGCTTGCCGTATAATGTACATATCTTGTACAGAGCAACTGTTATAACGTTTTTCGATTGGATCGTCTTCAGAAGTTTTCATTTCAAAATGCTCCGAAAACACCTCTATTCCGTCCTCAAATTTGAGCTCATCAAACAGCCAATAATCACTTGCGATTTTATAGAAACGATATTTTACTTGTCTTGCATAGACGTTTATATATTCCCATTCCTCGTCAAAAGCAATTTTTTTCGCCTTATCCAATGCTTCAGCAAAAGATTCTGCATAAAAAAGCCTCAGACTTTCTTCATAGATCGCCCTGTTTGAGTCCTCA
>CAJKFZ010000194.1 GCA_905199285.1 uncultured Ruminococcus sp. | reverse complement strand
AATTAAATTTAAAGGAGCTGTTTTATTACAGCTCCTTTTTATTATCAAAATTCTCTTTTGTTGTAAAATAATATGGATAATCCCCACGATATCAGGAATAACATAGCTACGGCAGCAGCTATGATTATTTTTACCAGACCGCTCATATCCGAAAAGATCAATGCTAAATTTAACTCCTCACTGTTTGCAAATATGGCAGCAGAACCACCAATGAATCCGGCAAAAATCATTGTTGCAATTCTGGCTTTTGCTGTTCCGAGTTTAAAGTTGAATGGAAGAATTACCATAGGAAAGATTAATCCTACGATGATTAATGCTTCGATAAGTGATAAAAACGATGACCATACAAATTCGTTTTCTTTGTCGATATTCAAGCCTATAAAACCTGAAAGAGCAGCGAGAATAATCGAAATTGAAATCAATATCAGCGTAAAAATATATTTCGATGAAACAATATTGCTTCTTTTTGCTGGAATTATCAAGGAATAAATATCCCATCTGCTTGTTTCATCAAAAGTCATATAGCTTGACGGAATTATTGATATAAAAACCGGAGCAAACACGATCATCTGAGATTGTCCCATTATTCCGGCGAACATAATAAAAATAAGAAATATTATCGGAGCGATACAATTTTTCATGAACATGATAAATTCTTTAATAAGAAGTCCTTTCATTTTACTTCTCCTCCTTTGACATATAAACAAATAATTCTTCGATCGTTACAGGCTTCACATCAAAACTTGACGGAACTTTGTCCCTTACGATAACGGCTTCTGTACCGAACTTATGCGACTTTTTACCCTTGACCGCAGACTTGTCAAGTCCGGCAAGAACCTCTTCGCTTGTATTTATGAAGCCATATTTTTCAAGAAGAATGTCCTTTTCTTCACAAAGAGTGATTTTTCCGTTGTGGATGAAAGTAATATAGTCGCAGATTTTTTCAAGGTCGCTTACGATATGCGAGGAAATAAGTATAGAGTGAGTTTCATTCCGGGTAAAATCGTTGAAAATGTCGATTATCTCATCTCTAACCAGTGGGTCAAGACCGCTTGTCGGTTCATCAAGTATAAGAAGTTTTGCATCATGGGAAAGTGCAACTGCGATTCCCAGTTTCATTTTCATTCCCTTGGAAAAGGTTTTAAATGCCTTTTTATCAGGAAGGTTAAATTTTTTGATGTAATCGTAAAATACATCGCTGTTCCAGTTAGTAAAGACATTTTTCATTATTGAATCAACATTTTTTATATTGAACTGCATCGGAATTCCGATCTCATCCAGAACAACTCCGATATCGTTTTTCATTTCGGCAGTCGGTTCTTTTCCGAATATGTTTATTTCTCCGCCATCGGGATGAATGATACCGAGAATCGACTTTATAACGGTACTTTTTCCTGCGCCGTTTTCGCCGATAAGTCCCATGATACAGCCGGTAGGGAGACTTATTGAGACGTTATCAAGAGCAAATCCCTTAAATTTTTTTGTCAGATTTTTAATTTCAATTGCATTCATAATTTGATCTCCTATTCATCAAGAATTTCAAGCATTTCGATGATATCGCTTTTGCTGAGATTGCAGGATTTAGCCAGTTTCTGAATCTGCAAAAGATATTCTTCGATTTTTTTCAGATTTTCCTCACGAAGCAGCTCCGTATTTTTCGGAGCAACGAAACATCCCTTCGCCGGAAGGGTGTAAATAAAGCCTTCCTTTTCAAGCTCATCGTAAGCACGTTTCGTGGTTACCACGCTTATCCGAAGGTCTTTCGCAAGATTACGGATAGACGGCAGAGGTTCATTTTCATGCAGTTCGCCGCTTATTATCAGATTTTTTATCTGAGTAAATCGGCGATCCTCATTTGTTATAAACAAAAATATTCAATTTTTCCCTCCTCTTGTATACTGTATATATACAGTATATACAGTTATAACAAATTTGTCAAGTACTTTTGCAAAAAAAATTCGGTTTATGAAAAATTTCATAAACCGATTTTGATCTAATATTTATATAAGTTTTCTTTCATCACAGTATTCGCATTCAAGAAGCGTTTCATCTCCGCTTGCCCGGAAACTTTTGGGGAGATATTCTTCATGGTTTGTGATACATCTCGGATTATCGCAGCGAACTCCGGCATAAACTTTTCCCTTCAATGTTTCAGAAGCTTTCTGCTCGGAAAGAATCGTGAGGATAAGAGCCATTCTTGCGAAAACGCCGTATTTTGCCTGAGTGAAATACATTGCTCGGGAGTCGTCGTCAACCTCAACGGTTATCTCGTCAACTCTTGGAAGAGGATGCATAACGATCATGTCTCTTTTGGCAAGCTGCATTTTCTGTCTGTCGAGAACATAAGTGTTTTTCTGAGCAAGGTATTCTTCAGGACTGGAAAAACGTTCCTGCTGAATACGAGTCATATAAAGCACATCAAGTCGGGAAATAGCCTCTTCAAGAGTATCAACTTCTTCAAAAGTGCTTCCGTTCGCCTTTATAATATCTTTTATGTAAGCTGGCATTCTTAATTCCGGAGTGGAAATAAACACGAATTTGTTATTTTTGAACATGCTAAGCGCCTTGCAGAGCGAATGAACGGTTCTGCCGTTTATAAGGTCGCCGCACATACCAATTGTAAGGTCGGAGAGAGTTTTCTTCTCAATTTTCAGAGTAAGAAGATCGGTAAGAGTCTGAGTAGGGTGGAGATGACCGCCGTCTCCGGCATTAATGACAGAGCAATCCGCAGTAAGTGAAGCCGCTTTAGCCGCTCCGGCGACCGGATGACGTATAACAAGCACATCCGCATAGCTGCTTACGATCTTGGTCGTATCCTTAATCGTTTCGCCCTTTGAAACGGAAGAATTTGCCGGATTATCGAAACCGATTATCTGACCTCCAAGTCTTATCATAGCCGTCTGGAACGACATCTGGGTTCGTGTAGAAGGCTCGTAGAAAAGAGTTGCCATAACCTTTCCATCGCAGGCGTGTGCGAATTTTGAAGGATCATTTTTGATCTTTTCCCCCAGCTCGATTATCTTAGTCCACCAAGATACCGGGTAATCGCTTAAATCAATAAGATGCTGATACTGTGACTGCATAATAATTTATACCTCCATTTATTCTCAATAAATCATTTTTACTTTTTGCGTTATCCAGAGAACGTTTTTCCCTTGATACTCGCCATGCTGTATCATCTTATGGGCAATCGCCCTAATCTATACAAATCTCCTTTAAGGGGATTTGTATAGATTAATATTGGGTTTCCAAAGGGTGGATTCACCCTTTGGCAGGGGGTTCAGGGGACAGCGTCCCCTGAATAAAGCGGAAAGTAAAAATTGATCTATTAATAACTACCGTTATTTTCAAAATAGACCTTATACCATACAAGGAAGATATATATAGTCCAGATTTTTCTGCTATTATCGGCTTTTCCGTCACGATGATCGTCGAGAAGCCGTATAAGCGGAGCAGTATTGAAGAATTTCTTCGAGTTTTCGCTTTCAAAAGCATTCCGGACAATGTTATAATATTTTTCCTCTTTAAGCCATACTCTTATCGGAACAGGGAAGCCGAGCTTCTTTTTTGCAGCAGTTTTAGCGGTCTGTTCGGGAGTATCTTTTTTAGCGGCAAGGCGCATCGCATATTTGGTTATATATTTAGTCTCGTCCGTTTTATTTTTATGAGTAACTCTGTATTCGGTCGGGATCTTCTCAGCCAGAGCCATGATCTCTTTATCGAGGAATGGCACACGGAGTTCAAGCGAATTAGCCATACTCATTTTATCGGCTTTAAGGAGAATATCGCCTGCCATCCACATATGAAGGTCGAGATACTGCATTTTAGTGACATCATCCATACCCTTGACATTATTGTAAAACGGTTTGGTAAGAGCTGTCGGATCAGGAGCGTTCGTCCTGATTCTGAGTATAGATTTACGCTGTTCCGGAGTGAACATATAAGCGTTTCCGATAAAGCGTTCCTCAACATCCTTTCCTTTGCGGACGAAGAAATTTACTCCCCGCTTTGCCGGAAGCTTGGAAGCAATATTGCCTATTCCACGTTTTATCGGCTTCGGGAGCTTATCATACACAGTGCCGTCGGGATCGCTGTAAACGTTATATCCGCCGAAAATCTCGTCCGCTCCCTCGCCGGAAAGAACGACCTTGAGCTTTTCCGAAGCGATATTGCACACAAAATAAAGTGCAACAGCAGAGGGATCGGCAAGAGGCTCATCCATGTGATATTGTATCATAGGAATGCTGCCCCAGTAATCTTCCGGAGAGATGACTTTGCTTGTATTTTCCTTTCCGATAGCGCTGGAAAATCTTTTTGCCCAGCCTATCTCGTTGTATTTTTCGTCCTTTCCGAAACCGACCGTGAATGTTTTGTCAACGTCTGCAACAGCGGCAACGTAGCTTGAATCAACGCCGCTTGAAAGGAACGAGCCGACTTCTACATCAGCGATTTTATGAGCTTCAACGGAATTGCGGAACGTATCGGAAATTCTGTTTACCCATTCATCAAGAGAAACGTTCTTATCGGCGCAGAAATTCACGTCCCAGTAGCGTTTTATTTCCAGTTTGCCGTCACTGTATCTGAAATAATGAGCCGGAGGAAGCTTGTATACGTTTTTGAAAAAAGTCTCGTTGGAAGGGGAATACTGAAACGTTAAATAATTTTCTAAAGCGGCTGTATTCAGTTCCTTTTTAAACTCGGGATGAGCGAGGAAGCTCTTTATTTCCGAACCAAACATAAAAGTTTTGTTCATCAAAGCGTAATACATCGGCTTTATACCGAAGAAATCTCTTGCGCCGAAGAGTTCCTTTTTATTCTTATCCCATATCACGAACGAGAACATACCACGGAGCATATTAAGAAGCTTTTCTCCGTATTGCTCGTAGCCGTGGATAAGAACCTCAGTATCGGTATTGGTTGAAAATTTATGTCCTGCATCGACGAGTTTTTTTCGTATTTCTTGATAGTTATATATCTCACCGTTGAAAACGATAACAAGTGAACTGTCCTCGTTAAAAATAGGTTGATCACCCTGCGAGCTTACATCGATAATGCTCAGACGTCTGTGACCGAGAGCGACCGAGCTGTCGACATATTTTCCCTCTGCATCCGGACCACGATGTCTGATCCTATCCATCATATCATCAATGACCTTATTAGAATTGTCAATATTATTTGTGAAACCAACGATTCCGCACATATTAAAGAATACCTCCGGTTTAATATCAATTCCGCATTATATACTTTTTCT
>CAJKFZ010000193.1 GCA_905199285.1 uncultured Ruminococcus sp. | reverse complement strand
CTAATTTTGTCGAATGTATTGACTTTTATTATTATACAATATATACTCTAAACATAGTTATAACTATATATTTTCAAAAGGAGAAATTAATATGAAAAAACTTAAAAAAATTTTAGTCTCTATAATGGCGACAGCAGTTTCTGTGGCTTCTTTTTGCAGCATACTTAACGCATCGGCAGCAACAGTCAAGTATAAAACTTACCGGTACTTTTTTGATGCTCCGGCAAATACATATGTTAAAGACTTCCGTGCATATACTGTATACAACACCACTGAAAATGTATATGTAAGTAAGTCAAACGGTAATCTTGGAGGAAATGTTTCAACAAGCACCGGCTATCCTTCTAATGAAGTATACGTAAAATACGTATACTATACAAACAATACACCTAGCAGTGCCGCCGGCTGCCTTGGCTCTGTAACATTTAATACAACCTCAGGTTCACTGGATTTTACAACAACGCTTATCAAAAATGATAGAGACAACACGCTTGTAACAAATACCGTCACTATATCCGAAGTCTTAATTGGCGATGTTAATCTTGACGGAGTAGTTAACGAAGCTGATTCAACACTGCTTAACAAATATTTAGCGGGCACGGTTATTTTTAGCGATACACAGGCGAGAGCCGCTGATACTGACAATGATGGCGCAATTGACAACAATGACGCAATACGTATTCTAAGATACGTAAACGGTTACACAAACTCAGTTATTGACTAATAAATGATTATGTAGAAATAAAGCAGAGGATTAACCCTCTGCTTTTTCTTTATCACAACAGCAACACCGCTCTGAACGAACGGTGCTCTGTAATTTTTCCATGATATTATTATATCACTTGATTTTTTCCCGTGCACTGCAACATTATGAAATCAAATAAAGATTTTTTGCAGTATAGTATAGCAATCTTCGTCTACACCTGCCATAGGTTTAATAATCTGCCGTTGTTGGATATGGTGCTCCGTAACAAATATTATCTATAACTCCTTTACGATACTCGGGAGGAATACCATTAAGAGCTTTTTCGACCGCTGAACACTCTGTATCCAGCATTGCAAGTTTGATTCCTTTAATTTCTGTAGGATTGCCAATCCCAGTATGCGGTTGTCCATCATGTGCTGGAGAACTATACAGTATATCTGTACGCTCCGACTTTATCCGTTCATAGTCACGTACAAGATACAGCATTCTCATGTAAAGGTTATGCGGCAGCTTGTACGGATTATTTTTCTGACGCTGGTAATTTCTCATTCTCTCTACCTCCTCAGCTCAGCAACCGTCCAGAACTTATCCGAAAGATGTTCGGTTATGTAGTTATGAGCGGCGACCTCCGTTTGAAATATGCATATATCACCGTTGTTGTCTCTCAGCTGTTCGTCCGAGAATTTATTTTTTATCGTGTATAGTTTCATCTGAAACACCCCCGTCCATTTTAGCGCCGCAGTTGGGGCAAAAGTTTATGTCAAAGGGTCTGCTATCAAATTCTTTTACAGGAAAATACCGCCCGCATTCAGAACATTTACTGTTCATTCCTGCAACGTGTTTCCACTCCCCATGCCTCACAGGCTCGGCATCGATTGGGAAAGTGTCCGCAATTTCATCCAGATATTCCATAACAGTTTCTATACCGTTGATGAAATGCATATTGCCATGCTTTTCATCATGATGATTTCAGCACTAACCGTTACTTCTTCTCCGACGTTATCATCATAAGCGTGTTCGTAGAGTGCTTTTGCAATGTTGATAAATACTGTCATAATCTCTTTATCGTTCATTTTCAATCCTTCTCAATTTCAAAATGAATCTTCACAATCTCGATTGCAGCTAAATATTCCTTAGCAAATTTGCTATCTCCATGAGTTTCTTTAACTTTATCTGCGAATTCTTCAAGAGTTCCGCTGAAACATCCACACGAAACGTGAATATATCCGTCTTTACACTTGAAAAATGTAGTATTACGGTTACATGATCCTAAGCCCTTAAAGCAAAGATAATCAGCATCGCCGTAAACCCGAGCATCGCCGCAAACCCAAGCATCGCCGTAAACCCGAGCATCGCCGTAAACCCGAGCATCGCCGTAAACCTCAGCATTGCCGCAAACCCAAGCATTGCCGTAAACCCGAGCATCGCCGTAAACCCGAGCATTGCTGGAAATCCAAGCATTATTATCGTGAGATAAATTGCTTTCTTTTTCAACATATCCACCCAAATCTCCAGATTTCACATTTCCAAAGCTAATCAAAGCTTTGATACGAAATAGTTTTCTTCCTAAAAACATTTTTGTGTCGGTTGTTAATTCAAATTTTTTATTCATTTTAGATCAATCCTTTCAAATTCAATAACCCAAACATATGGATTAGCCGCCCAGCCATATTTGTCAATATCGGATTTCTTTATGGTGCTGTCCCATATTATCTTAAACCATGTTGGTTTTGAAGGCAGTAATTCTCCGGTTTTTGCATTGTATGCATATTCTTTACACCCCTCTGCATCTATCTGTTCTGGTGTGATATCCTGCAACCTCTCCACTCTAACATTTGTCACTCGCAAGAAAATTCGTGCTGCTTCTTTCGGCATATGGATTGAGGGATGCCATTTGAATTTTACGATGTATTTTTCTCCGAAAGGGTATTCATCAGTCGATTTATATACATACTTATATGTCCCGTCTGAGCGAGTCAGATTTGCAAATGTCTCCCTCACATACAGAATATCGCCGATTTGATATGACGAGCGTGCCTTAACGTAATCATCAGGCAAATAAAATCCGCCTTTATCATCACAAATCTTGCAAACGCCGTTCACAACTTTGCTTGTACATTCTTCGGGATTGTTTTTTACTATTCGCCTTGTAACCGTTTTCTTGCCGTCCAAAATAGCTTTGACCATATCCGTATTGAACAAAATAGGTTTTGATTTCAATAAAATTTCCTCATGCTCATCAGCAGTCATTATTGTTTCTCCTTAGATTTCTTAGCTTGATTATACGTATCGCCGTTTCCGTAGACACAATATGTACAATATCCGCCTGTTACTTGACAATATGGCACTTGCGGTTTGTAAACTTTATGCGGATTTTTCACTTCTTTTATTCGCTGATATTCACACATTTTATTTTCCTTTCAGCATCTCCGGATTGTCGTGGATGTTGCCAATGACTTCTAAATCTTCTGAATTACACTCTGCCAAATCCACAGAATATTGTCCATCATCAGAAATTGGTTTTGCGCTGGCATAGTATCTAACGACACCAATATGCGGCTTACTGCTGAATACATTTTGAAATCTACAAACATCCCCCTCAAAAATCTTAACGCCGTTCTTGTCGGTCAAGCCAGTGTATTGTCCGACTGTTGAAGGATTTACCTGAAAACCTTTCAATTCGCTCACTCCGTCTGCAAGCTTAAAAATACAAGTTATGGTGTCAATTGAAACAGGTACACCCTCGATCCACTCACCATCAAACAGTTTCCCTCTGTATAAAATTTCACGTTCCATGTTAATTCTCCTTTTTATCGTTACTCTTATTGAATAACTTATTAACTTCATCAGCATAACGCCATTTACAATTCATTCTGCATTCCTCGGCTGAAATTCCCTTACATTCGCATTTCCATTCCGAATAGTTATCACAAACTAAAAAGCAGTTATCACAAACACCTAATAACAAAGTTTTAATATCCTCGACCGCTAATTTTAACAGTCGTTTTAACTCTGCATTTTCGATACGCAATTTATTCATTTTATCAGATGTATGCATTTCGTCGTTCTCTGTTTCCTTTTTACTATGCTCGAAAGCTCTTATTTCTTCTTTGTTTAACCATTTTATCCAAGCACCACAGTCTCCACAATACAAACCAACATTATTTCCTTTTGGTTCTGTATACAAAGTAGTGCTTCCACATTTTTTATAGCATTTCTTATACATTATTTCACTCTCCCTGACATTCTTCCTGATAATCAACAATTTCAATACTAACAATCATGTTTTGCATATCATAATCTGTAAAGTCCTCGATTAACATCTCATCGCCATTTTCATTGTGAAGTACGCATTCATAACAATCATAAAATTCATCATATTTCAAATTACAATCAGACTGCGTAATAAGATCATTATCCAGAGTATCAAAAACATCACTGTCCAAAAGAGAACCGCCTTTACAGTTACCACCCATTTCAATACAAAAAGTCCCTTTATAATCTTCTTTCTGTAGCGTATATCTAATGGTGTGCGTTCCTCTGCGTCCTGGTTCATATATTTTCATTTATTTCTCCTCCTATTAAAACTGTTGTTTATTTCTTATTTGTCCAACTTCACTTATTTACATATGAAATTGACATAATCTTTATTTATTAACAAGCTGCTTTCCAGTCATTAATGTGTTCGATTATCCATTTTCTACCTTTTTCTGTCCATTTTAACTGAGGATCAGCATTTTCGTTTGTATTGCTTTGGTAATCGGCATAACCGTCAGAAATTAGCCATTCATATTTTGAAAACGGCTTCCAGCTCTTGCCTTGTTTGTAAATTATACTATTAAGATAAAGAATAGCATTCAACTTTTTTCCGCTCATTCCTAAGTCTTTAGCTATAGTTGTTGTCGTTATCAAACCAGCCTTATGTAATACTTCATCATGATATTCAGCTTTGGGTATCAGGATTTGATTTTCTTCAACTAACCGCTCATTTTCTTCAACCTGCTCAAGAAGTTGTATGAGTGCCTCCTTATATGTAGTTGGTAATGCTTTCGTTGATACGCTTTTAAGCTGATTCTCCATTTTATTGAAGGCTTCAATATATTTCAGTTTCCAGTCGAGAGCTTTCTTACCGGTGAATCCCATAACGAGCAGTGAAAATCCGTCACGAGTTATTTCGTAAGCCTTATAGGTTCTGCCACGCTCATTAACATAGCTGCTCTCGATGAAAAGATTTTTCACTGTCCCATTTTGGACAGTGAGATTTTCAACGTCTCTTATTACATGATTGTGACTTTTTTCAAAATCTTTTGCCACCTGTAAGCTTGATACGGTAAGCTTTCCGTCAAGATTGTTAATAATGATTTCGTTCATAAAAATTTCTCCTTATATTTTATAGTGTAAATATCCGCAATGGTTGGAACAGCCGGATTTGAACCGGCGTATTCACGGAGTCAAAATCCGTTGCCTTTCCGCTTGGCTATGTTCCAGTAAGTGATAATTGTTTTTTTGGAAGATGTATTTGTTAATGCCAATCTAATTTTATTAAT
>CAJKFZ010000192.1 GCA_905199285.1 uncultured Ruminococcus sp. | reverse complement strand
AAATTAAATATAGTATAATAAAAAATATCGTTTATGATCAATACAGCAGAAATGTGGTGATAAATATGGAACAGACCGTAAAAAGCGATAAAAACATTGAAAATGGTCTTGTACTTCATACAATTGCAATGAGAGGGCTTGTTGCTTTTCCTAAGATGATCATGCATTTTGACGTTTCACGGGAAAAGTCGGTAAAGGCTATCGAACGTGCAGTTAAAGACGGAGGGAAAATTTTCCTTATAGCTCAGCACGAAGTCTATGTTGAAAATCCAAAAGCTTCTGATCTTTATAAGGTAGGAGTTGTAGCAGAAATAAAGCAGGTTCTTAAGCTGCCTGATAATGCAATGAAAGTTCTTGTTGAGGGCGTTTATAAAGCAAATCTTGTTCGTCTTATTGACGATGGCGATTCTTTAAGAGCTGAAATAAAACGTTCTCCGGCTTACTCAAGAGCAAAATATGACGAGGTTGAAGCAGAAGCCATTATGCGCTCTGTAAAAGATATTTTTGAAAAATATTCAACCTTTTTCCCGAAAATGCCGAGAGAGCTTCTTGCGTCTGTAATGACTCAGGATTCTCCGATAAAACTTTTTGAAACGGTAACGTTCAACTGCGGACTCAATTACAGAGACAAGCAGACTCTTCTTGAAGAATCAAACATCATGAATAAACTTTCAGTTCTGTATGCCTGCCTTACTTCCGAGGTGGAGATACTTGAGCTTGAAAATCTTATAAATGAGCAGACCAAAAACAGCATTGATAAGGGACAGCGTGAATATTACCTGCGTGAACAGCTGAGGGTTATTCAGGAACAGCTTGGCGAAGATGACGGCGAAGATGCGTTTAATTACATAAATGATATTATGGCGTTGAAGCTTGACGATAAAAGTAAAGAAAAACTTTTTAAAGAAGCGGATAAACTTACAAAACTTCCTCCTGCTTCTCAAGAAGCGTTTGTTATAAAAAATTATCTTGATACTGTTCTTGATCTTCCATGGGGAAAGTATACGAAAGCAAAACTTTCAATTGAAAAAGCCGAAGCTGTTCTTGAAAAAGAGCATTACGGTCTTAAAAAGGTCAAGGAACGTATATTGGAATTTCTTGCGGTTCATATGCTGAATCCGGAAATAAAGGGACAGATAATCTGTCTTGCCGGACCTCCCGGAATCGGAAAAACATCTATCGCAAGATCTATCGCAAAGGCTATGGGGCGGAAATATGCAAGAGTTTCTCTCGGCGGAGTCCGTGATGAAGCTGATATAAGAGGGCACAGAAAAACTTACGTCGGAGCGATGCCGGGACGTATAATAACAGCTCTTCAGCAAGCAGGAACGGCAAATCCGCTTATTCTTTTTGATGAGATAGATAAGCTTTGCAGCGACATTAAGGGTGATCCTTCGTCAGCAATGCTCGAGGTTCTTGACGGCGAGCAGAATAACGCTTTTCGTGATCATTACATTGAAGTGCCGTTTGACCTGAGCAAAGCAGTTTTTATAACTACTGCCAACAACATCTCAGCGATCCCTGCGCCTCTTCTTGACCGTATGGAAGTGATCGAGCTTCCAAGCTACACTGCGGAGGAAAAATTTCATATTGCGAAAGAACATCTTATACCTAAGCAGCTTAAAGAACACGGCTTGAAAGCTTCGCAGCTTAAAATAGCTGATGAAGCAATTCATGATGTGATAGGATTCTATACAAAAGAGGCAGGAGTCCGCTCGCTTGAACGCTGCATTGCGTCTCTTTGCCGAAAAGCTGCAAAGAAAATCGCATCGGGTGAAGCGAAACGTATTTCGGTTAAATCAAAGGATCTTGAAACGCTTCTCGGAGTAAGAAAATATCTTGAGGATATTTCATCAAAAGAAAATCAGGTCGGAGTTGTAAACGGTCTTGCATGGACTTCTGTCGGCGGAGTGCTTATGCCGCTTGAGGTTCTTGTTCTTAAAGGAAGCGGGAAAATTGAAGTTACCGGTTCGCTTGGCGATGTTATGAAAGAAAGCTCGAAAATAGCTGTCAGCTATGTAAGAGGAATTGCAGAAAAATACGGTATTAATCCTGATTTTTATAAAGAAAACGATCTGCATATCCATGCTCCGGAGGGAGCTGTTCCAAAGGATGGACCATCAGCCGGAGTAACTATGACAACGGCTCTTGTGTCGGCTCTTTCAGGACTTCCGGTTCGAGCAGATGTGGCTATGACGGGTGAAATAACGCTTCACGGAAAGGTTCTTCCCATAGGCGGACTTCGTGAAAAAACTATGGCTGCTTATAAAGCCGGAATCAAAACGGTTATAATTCCGGCAGCAAACAAGCCTGATCTTGAAGAAGTCGATGATGTCATTAAGGAAGCGATAGAATTTGTCTGCGCTGAAAGGATAACCGATGTTCTTAATACGGCTCTTATAAATAACGATCAGTAAAACGCAGAAAAGGAGGGGAAAGCCTTGAAGCTTAACTATAATAAGGCGGAATTTACCGCATCATATGGAAAATTTTCCCAGATACCTGAATCCCAGCGGATAGAGATCGCTTTTGCCGGTCATTCAAACGTCGGCAAATCAACGCTTATCAACAAGCTCTTCAATCGGAAAAATCTTGCAAGAGTAAGTTCTGTTCCGGGAAAAACGGCAACTATAAATTTTTACGGTCTTGAAAATATATATTTTGTGGATCTTCCGGGATACGGCTATGCGAAAGTCTCGAAAGCTGATAAAGACCGCTGGGCAGGACTTATCGAAGGATATCTCAGCTCTGACAGAGATATAAGGCTTGTGTTTATGCTTGTTGATATACGTCATGCTCCGACCAAAGACGATCTTCATATGATAGATTATCTTATAGATACAGAAATGCCGTTTGTGCTTGTTCTTACCAAAGCTGACAAGCTTAAAAAAATGGAACGGATCAAGCGTATGGAAGCTTTCAAAGAAGAAATACCATATTTTGAGGAGATGCACGTTATACCGTTTTCTTCCCAGACCTTTGAAGGCGTTGACGAGCTTAAACGTATAGTTGAGGCAATCGCAGACGACAATGACGTCGCTGTTGATGATGAATCCGAGGACAATACATCGGATTCTATATAACCCGAAAGGAAGAGTAAAAATGTTTGTATCTGAAAATCTTAACGTAAACGAAAAAGGACATCTCACGATCGGCGGAGCAGATACGGTCGAGCTCGCTGCTGAATACGGCACTCCGCTTTATGTAATGGATGAGCAGACCGTAAGAAGCGCTTGCCGCCGTTTTAACGACAGCATCGGTAAGTTTTACGATGGCAAAGGACTTGCGTGTTATGCGAGCAAAGCGTTTTCCTGCCTTGAAATGTGCAGGATAGTTGCAAGCGAGGGAATGGGACTTGACGCTGTTTCGATAGGTGAGCTTTACACTGCTGTTAAAGCCGGTTTTCCCATGGAAAAAGTCGGATTCCACGGCAACAACAAAACTGATGAAGAGCTTAGTTATGCGGTAGAATGCGGAGTGGGACACATTATCGTTGACAATATCAGCGAGCTTCTTCGTCTGGAAAATATTGCTGCGGAAAAGAATGCTGTTCCTCATATCATGTTCCGCATCAAACCGGGAATAGACGCTCATACCCACGATTTTATCAAAACAGGACAGATAGACAGCAAATTTGGTTTTGCTCTTGAAACAGGTGAGGCTTTTGAGGCAGTAAAACAGGCAATAGAATGCAAAAACGTAAAGCTTATGGGCGTACACTGCCATATAGGTTCGCAGATTTTTGACATTGATCCGTTTGAAGAAGCTGCAAAGGTTATGCTTGAATTCATTGCAAAGGTAAAGAATGAGCTGAATTACGAAATCGAGGGACTCAATCTCGGCGGCGGATTTGGAATCAAGTATCTGAACGAGCACGATCCGGCTCCGTTTGAGACATACATGGAGCGTGTTTCTGAGGTCGTTAAGAACGAATGTGAAAAACTTGGAATCGCTCAGCCGTTTATCTATATCGAACCGGGCAGATCTATTGCTGCTCCTGCCGGAATCACGCTTTATAAGGTCGGCGCACGCAAGGAGATTCCAAATATCAGAACTTATGTATCGATTGACGGAAGTATGGCTGACAGTCCGAGATATATCCTTTATAAATCCGAATACGAAGCTATTGTTGCAAACAAAGCAAATGAAGAGCGCAGCGAGAGAGTAACTATTGCCGGGAAATGCTGTGAAAGCGGAGATCTTATCGGCGAAAATATGCCGCTCCAGCACGCTGAATCAGGAGATATAATAGCTGTATGTGCTACGGGAGCATACAATTATTCAATGTCCTCAAACTATAACCGACTCCAGAAACCAGCAGTCGTTTTCGTGAATAACGGCGAGTCAAGAATCGCTGTAAAGCGTGAAACACTTGACGATATTATCAGAAACGATATATAACAAATGTTTTACAGCTCCGAGAAATCGGGGCTGTTTTTGTTATTATTTGTAATGCTATTTTAATTGACGGTTACAGGAAAATTGTGTAAAATATACACAAAGGGCGGTGATCGTGTGAAAAGGTACATTAAAATTCTCGTTATAATAACTATGTTAGCCGGAATTATGTTCATGTTTAGCGGCTGCGCATATTACAATAGTAGTTTTGATTTTGAGTTTAAAGGTGAATATATGGCGGATAAATACGTTGATCTGCTTATTCCGTTTGATGAAAAAGACGAAAGATATACAGATTTTAATTGTATTATCAATAGATCAGCAAAAGACCCAATAAGAAATTTTACTATAGATGTTCCTGAAAGTATTCCAGAAAACAGCCAGATCGTATCATATGATATTGACGGTTTCCGAAGTATGCTTATGCACATGAAAGATGCGCATTTAAGTATTTTGATACAGGACTCTGATGAGGTTCCGGATTATAATGAAAAATATAACGGAACACCTTATACGGTCAGTCAGCATATCGGATTGCCGAACGAATGGCTTATTCAATACAATGATCCGTACGGTGAGGAGGCTTTTTTAGAGTTTTGTAATAAATATAAAAAATGCCGTGTTGCCATATTTGACAAGGAAGGGAATATTCTGCAAATATCGAAAAAGATATCGCTTGTTTCATTAGGCAATTTCTATATAAGTTATACAACTTTCTATGACGTAGAGAAAAACATAATAAAACCGCATTATATAATGTCATCGGAATGCTTGGCTTTGTACGGGATAGCATGGCTGTTGATTTATGTCGGTGTGATAGGATGCATTATAACTCTTATAGTAGACAAAATCAATCAGAATAAACCTATTGTAAGTTACAGGGGATAT
>CAJKFZ010000191.1 GCA_905199285.1 uncultured Ruminococcus sp. | reverse complement strand
TACTACAGGGCAGTATTTTTTTACAATCATATGACCTCTTACCGAGATTTTTTCTTTTTCGGAAACTACTTCTGCGCTGAAGCTTTCGGCGGATTCAATAGTTTCACGGTGACAGCGGCAGACGATAAGTCCGGCTATAACAGTAAGAAATCCGAAGATGATAAATCCCATAATAATTACCTCATTTAGTGATAAGCAGATAGAATAACATGGCTGCAGCAATTACTCCGCCGAAAACGATAAACCGGAAATAATCTCTTGAAAGCTCGTAGTCACGGTTTGCAAAATAGAAAAACATCGGGTCGTCAGGAGTATAGCAGATAAGCTCTTCATCGCCGATCTCATAGCGTTTCTGACGGTCTTCAACGGTATATACTGAGGTGACTTCACGTCCGGTTTCGGTGATGTATTTCACAACGGGATAATATCCCTTTTTCTTTGCTCTGGAGGTGTGATACTCCACGATAGTGCCGTAGACAGCAATGCTTCCTGCAATCCTCCTGCGCACTTTTAATATGTGATAAATAAAGATGACGAGCATTATCGCATAGATGAGGATAAGACCTTTCAGAAGTTCGCCTCTGCGGTAGGAAAAGCCTACGATGAACATGGAGACGACAGCCCAGAGGATATCAATTTTTTCAACTTTCATAACAAAAACTTTCTTAATAATGGGTTGCCAAAAAGTGCAGTCAACCTTTGGCAAGTCAAGGACGGTTTGTTAAAATTACCGATTACGCATTTAGAGTCTACGTTATCTCGTCAAGTCACAAATTCCCTGCGTGTTCGCTCTGCGCTCACAAGAACAGCCGAAAGAGGTGGGGAGTTGTTAGGGACAGCGTGAATTATGCTCTATTGTTACTGTTTGGCGATTTCGGGTTTAACTTTCTATCGCCTTTGATCATGCTGTCCCTCAGGGCTCTGCCCTGAAACTCGCAAGGACGCTGTCCTTGACCTGCCAAAGGGTTATTCAACCCTTTGGAATCCCAATATTATTATGACTGCGGCGCTTTTTATGCGAAGATTACTCCTTCTTCTGATTCAACCAGTTCGCCGAGTACATATGCGTCCTCTCCGGCAGCCTTGATTGCTGAAATTGCCTTATCTGCGTCGTTTTTGTCAACTGCAACTATCATTCCGACACCCATATTGAACGTATTGAACATATCTCTCTCCGGAATATTTCCGCTTCTTGCGATAAGATCGAAAATAGGAAGAACCTGAACGGCATTTCTCTCGATCTTTGCAGAAAGATTCTTCGGGAGCGATCTTGGAATGTTCTCATAGAAACCGCCGCCTGTGATGTGTGAGATAGACTTTACTGCAACGCTGTCGATAAGCTTCATAATTGCCTTAACGTAAATTCTTGTAGGAGTGAGAAGTGTTTCGCCAAGAGTTGCTCCGAGATCATCAAAGTGCATAGCAAGGTTGCTCTCGTTTACATCGAACACTTTTCTTACAAGAGAGAAACCGTTTGAATGAACTCCGCTTGACTTGATTGCGATAAGAACGTCTCCGGCTTTCTGAGTATCGGGACGAAGAAGCTTGTCCTTATCAACAACTCCGACAGAGAATCCGGCGAGGTCGTATTCGTCCTCCGGCATAAGACCGGGATGCTCTGCTGTTTCACCGCCTATAAGAGCGCATTCCGACTGAACGCATCCCTCGGCTACGCCTGAAACAATCTGAGCGATTTTCTCCGGAATATTTCTTCCGCAGGCAATGTAATCGAGGAAGAACTGTGGTTTTGCTCCGCAGCAGATGATGTCGTTAACGCACATTGCAACGCAGTCGATACCAACGGTATCATGCTTGTCCATAATGAAAGCGATCTTGATCTTTGTACCAACGCCGTCTGTTCCGGAAACGAGAACCGGCTTGCTGATGCCTGTCATATCAAGTTCAAAAAGACCGCCGAATCCGCCGATTCCGGAAAGAGCGCCTTTGGTCATAGTGCGTGCGATGTGAGTTTTCATAAGCTCAACAGCTTTATAGCCGGCAGTAACGTCAACTCCGGCTTTTTTATAGCTTTCAGAAAAACTATTGTTCATAATTAAAGTCCTCCGTTATTTTAAAATGAAAATGGAGAATTGCATTAAACCTTGCGGCAATACAATAATATAAACCGTAGCTTAATAAATTCTCCATTCTTCTGGTGATTATTCGTTTAACTGCCTTAAACTTTACCGTTCCAGCAGTATGTACACAGCTTACATTCGGGGATTCCGACTGCTTTTTCAGTACCTTCAAGAGTCTGGAATTCAAGGGAAGTAAGCTTTAGGCGGCGGCATATCTCATCTCTGAGTCTGCGTCCTCTTTCTGTATCGGAGCTGATATATTCGGAAATATATTTTATTCCCTCTTCGCCCTCAAATTCGTTGATGATCTGACGTGCGATAAGCTCCAATTCGGATGTGCTTCTTGAGAAATTCAGGTATTTACAGCCGTACATGATTGGCGGACAGGCTGAACGCATATGAATCTCTTTTGCGCCGTGTTCGTAAAGGAACTCAACGGTTTCTCTCATCTGAGTTCCACGAACGATACTGTCATCGACAAAGAGAAGTTTCTTTCCGTTGATAAGTTCGTGAACCGGAATGAGTTTCATTTTGGCTACCTGATTGCGGATATTCTGATTTGTCGGCATAAAGCTTCTTGGCCATGTAGGAGTATACTTGATGAACGGACGTGCAAACGGGATTCCGCTTCTGTTTGCATAACCGATAGCGTGGGGAGTTCCGGAATCGGGGATTCCGCAGATATAGTCAACATCTGGAAGTCTGCCGGCTTTTATATCGTTTTCAGCCATTATCTCGCCGTTGCGTGTTCTCATAACTTCAACGTTCACGCCTTCGTAAACGGCGTTCGGGTAGCCGTAATATGTCCAGAGGAAGGTGCATATCTTCATTTTGGAAGGATCGCCTGCGCTGATAGTTTCACAGCTTTCAGCAGTTATTTCAACGATCTCTCCGGCTTCAAGCTCTTTATATGTTTCATAGCCGAGTTTCTGGAATGCGAAGGATTCAGTTGAAAGGCAGTAGCCGTCGTTTCGTTTGCCTACAATAATAGGAAGCCTGCCGAATTGATCTCTTGCGGCAATAATACTTTTTTTCGTAAGGATTATAAGCGACATTGTTCCTTCAATTTTTTTCTGCGCATAGCGGATGCCCTCTATGAAGGAATTTTTCTGAGCGATAAGCGCTCCGATAAGGTCGCCGGAGTTGATATTTCCGCTGCTCATAGCCTCGAAATTGAGACATCCGTTTTCAAGAAGCTCTTCGACAAGAGCGTCGGCATTACGGATTATTCCGACAGAGCAAACGGCATAAAGTCCGAGTTTGGAACGGACAAGAATAGGCTGAGGATCGGTATCGCTGATACAGCCGATACAAAGGTTTCCCTCCATTTTCACAACATCGTTCTCAAATTTGGTTCTGAAAGGAGAATTTTCAATGCTGTGGATATTTCTCTGAAAGCCGAGCTTATCGGTATAAGAGGTCATACCGCCTCGTCTTGTTCCGAGATGAGAGTGATAATCAGTTCCGAAGAAAACGTCTGTAACGCAGTCGTTTTTGGAAGCTGCTCCAAAAAATCCGCCCATGCTGTTATTCTCCCATAAGTCTCTTCATGATTTCTTGATAAGCTTCTTCAACGCCGCCCATATCTCTGCGGAAACGGTCTTTATCGAGCTTTTCATGAGTTGTGCTGTCCCAGAAACGGCAGGTATCAGGAGATATCTCGTCTGCAAGGATGATCTGATCGTGGAAGCGTCCGAATTCGATTTTGAAGTCGATAAGGTCGATATTAAGCTTCTTGAAGAAGTTTACCATAAATTCGTTTACCTTGAAAGCGTACTTGCTGATAGTATCGATCTCTTCCTTAGTTGCAAGACCAAGAGCGAGAGCGTAGTAATCGTTTATAAAAGGATCGCCGAGATCGTCGTTTTTGTAGCTGAATTCGAGGATAGGGGTGAGGAGCTTTGTTCCCTCTTCAACGCCCATTCTCTTAGAGAAGCTGCCTGCGGCAACGTTTCTGATGATAACCTCAAGAGGAACGATAGAAACTTTCTTAACGATCGTTTCACGGTCGCTTATCTCTTCAACAAGATGAGTAGGAACGCCTTCCTTTTCGAGCATACCGAACATATAGTTTGTCATTTTGTTGTTGATAACGCCCTTACCGGAGATAGTGCCTTTCTTTTCGCCGTTGAAAGCAGTAGCGTCGTCCTTGTAGTCAACAATAACATAATCGGGGTTGTTTGTTGAATAAACCTTCTTGGCCTTGCCCTCGTAGAGCTGTTCCTGTTTAACAATGTTTTCCATTTTTAAAATTCCTCCTTGAGAATTATGTGAATATATGCGAGCCTGTATTACAGGCAGGTTAGCGGTTAATCTTCGTTGATTTCGTTTATATCGTCGATAACAACGTTTCCGTTTTTATCGAGAAGCGGCGTTATTCCGTTCATTGCTGTTTCAACAGTGCAGAGATAATTTACACCTGTAACAGTATCAACAATGATTTTTACTGCACCAAAGCCTAAAGCCTGATCTTCCTTAACGATAAAACGCTTTTTCTTCTTTTCCTTTTTTTCAAACATTTGAGATTTCCTCCTGAAGCTTTGCGTCCTTTTCACGAACTCCGTCAGCCATTTTCTGCTTTTCGTCAGCAAGCTTCTGAGCAAGCTCTTCATCGGAAATAGCGAGCATCTGAACGGCAAGAACCGCCGCATTCTTTGCTCCGTTTATTCCGACTGTAGCTACCGGGACTCCGGGCGGCATCATTACTGTAGCAAGAAGAGCGTCCATGCCCTCAAGAGCGGCGGACTTCATCGGGATTCCGATAACGGGAAGAGTTGTGTGTCCTGCAACGACTCCTGCAAGGTGAGCAGCCATTCCTGCGGCGCAGATGATAGCTCCGAAACCGTTTGCCTTAGCGTTTGAAGCAAATTCAGAGGCTTCTGCGGGAGTTCTGTGAGCGCTCATTACACGGCATTCAAATTCAACGCCGTATTTTTTCAGTTCAGTAAGAGCTGATTTAACCACCGGGAAGTCGCTGTCGCTTCCCATGATAACTGCAACTTTTTTTGACATATGATTTATCTCCAATCTGTTTAATATTTAATTTTATCAAAATGGTTCAGAATACTGAAGATCCGACTGATTTTCCGGTATAAAATCGTCATTATTCGTTTCTGATTCAGTTTTAGGCTAGTTGGGCTGGCTCAGAAGAAAGCTTCCGGAAACGGCTGTTATTGTAGAGGTCGATGTAAGTCTGGAAGCAGATCTGCC
>CAJKFZ010000190.1 GCA_905199285.1 uncultured Ruminococcus sp. | reverse complement strand
CATTACCGATGTCGGCTCTTGTCATTTGGATGCATCGCTCAAATATTGAACGTTTGAAACAGGGAACGGAAAACAAGTTCTCGCTTGATTCTTTCAGCGGTTCAAAAAAGTAAAAGGAGAGGCTTATTATGGCGAATATCGTTATACTTGGTTCCGGAGGATTCGGTCTTAGCATTGCCGTTATGGCGGAACACTGCGGAAAGCATAATATAACCGTTTGGTCGAAGTTTCAGTCAGAAATCGACCTTATAAGAGCTCACGGCGAACATATTCAGAAGCTTCCCGGAGTTCCGGTCTCAGAGAAAATTACCATGACCAATGATATTTCCTGTGTTAAAGATTGTGATATGCTTATTTTCGGAATACCATCATCATTCGTCAGAAGTGTTGCTAAAGAGGCTTCTCCGTATGTAAGCAAAGATACAGTTATCGTAAACACCGGAAAAGGTCTTGAAGAGGGGAGTCTTAAAACTCTCAGCGAGGTTATAACAGAAGAAATCAATACTGATAAGCTTGTTGTTATGTCCGGACCCTCCCACGCTGAAGAGGTTGCAAGATGTATCCCAACTACCATTGTTGCAGCTTCTGATAATCACAATGCAGCAGAATATGTTCAGAAAGAACTTGGAAACAGTTATTTCAGAATCTATCTCAATGACGATGTAAAGGGTTGCGAAATAGGCGGAGCGCTTAAAAATATCATTGCATTATGTGTTGGTATATGCGATGGTCTGGGATATGGTGACAATACAAAAGCTGCGCTCATGACCAGAGGAATACACGAAATTGCAAGGCTCGGAAAAGCGGCAGGAGCAGATACGCTCACTTTCAGCGGTCTGACGGGTCTTGGTGATCTTATCGTTACCTGTACCAGTATGCACAGTCGTAACAGACGTGCCGGAATTCTTATCGGACAGGGAATATCACCGGAAGAAGCCGTAGAAAGAGTCGGAACTGTTGAGGGATATTTCTGCTGCAAAGCTGCATATGATTTATCAAGACGGCTTGGCGTTGAAATGCCGATAACCGAGCAGCTTAATAACGTTCTGTTCAATGGCGGCGATGTGCGGCTTGCTCTCGGCGTTCTTATGAACCGTCCGCAGATATACGAAGAAATATGAGGTGTCTATATTATGATTGAAATTCGTGAATACAGAGGACATATCAGAAATTGGCGGGATCTTTGCAGCGAGTTGAATGTTGATCCAGCGCTTCCACGCACTGAAAGAGAACTTGCTCTTATTACTTCTGCCTACGAAAAATGGGGACACGATATTGCTGATCACCTTTATGGAATGTTTGCCTTTGCCCTCTGGGATGAACAGAACAGCGAGCTTTTCTGTGTTCGTGACCATTTCGGAACAAAGCCGTTCTACTACTATCAGACATCAGACGGCAGACTTCTTTGCAGTACTATGATACGTAATATCATGAAAGACGAAAGCTTTGTTAAAGAGATCAACACAGATATGCTCCAGATATATATGTCGCTTACCTACGTTGCCGGTGAGGATACATTCTTTAAGGGTGTAAAAAAACTCATGCCTGGACATTGGCTTTCATTTAAGAACGGTTTATTGGAACTTCATCGCTATTGGACTCCTCGGTTCGAGCCGGATAATTCAAAAAATGTAGACGATTGGGCTGACGAGATACATTCTACTGTTCAGAAGATGATAGAAGAGGTCAAGGAAAACGGTGAAACAGCTGAATCGTTCCTTTCCGGCGGAGTTGATTCCTCTTATGTTCTTGCCATGTCTGACGCTGAGGTAACCGATTCCTGCGGATATGATGACGAACGCTTTGATGAATCCGGTCTTGCGGCAGAAACAGCAAGGATTCTCGGAAGAAAAAATAACCGTTGCCTTATAACTCCAGAGCAGTATTTTAATATCGTTCCCTACGTTATGTATAATATGGAACAGCCTCTTGGAGATGCCTCGGCTATTGTTTTTGCCATTGCCTGCAATGCTACAGCAGAGCATATAAAACTCTGCTATTCTGGAGAGGGAGCAGACGAATTCTTCGGCGGATATAATATGTACCGTAATGCTGAACGCTACGGCGATAATCTTAAAAATTTCTATGTCGGCAACACCAATATTATGAAAGAGGAAGAAAAACAGCGCATTCTTAAAAATTATAACCCTGATGTTCTCCCGATAAATCTTGTTAAACATATTTACGAAGAAACTGAAGGACTTGATCCGTTTTCAAAAATGTCGGATGTCGATATCCAGATCTGGCTTGAAGGCGATATTTATCTTAATGTTGATAAAATGAGTACTGCTGCTGGTCTTGAGATCCGTATGCCTCTTACCGACAGAAGGATTTTTGATATTGCTTCAAGAATGCCGTCAAAATTTAAAGTTAATGATGAGCAAAACAAGGTTGCTTTCAGAACAGCAGCATCCAAAGTTCTTCCGGATGAAATTGCATTCAGAAAAAAACTGGGATTCATTGTTCCCATAAGAATATGGCTTGCAGACGAACGCTATAATGCAGATGTACGAGCCAAATTCAAAAGCGATATGGCTGGAAAGTTTTTTGATCTTGATGAGATCAATGCGATTTATGACGAATATATTGGCGGAAATTCCGATAATTGGCGTAAAATTTGGACAATTTACACTTTCCTTGTATGGTATGAGGAGTATTTTGTAAAAAGATAAAAACAAATTCCGACTGCTGTTTCGTTATAAAACGGACAGCAGTCGTTTGCGTTGAATACAATTATATTACGCTAAAACTTGGAGGAAATAAAAATATGAAAGCAATTAAAGCTGAAGGATTGACAAAAAAACACAAAGATATTACTGCTGTTGACAGCCTTGATCTTAATATATTGCAGGGTGAATTATTTTCTTTGCTTGGTGTAAACGGAGCCGGAAAAACAACTACAATAAAAATGCTCTCATGTCTGACAAAACCCACCAGCGGAGACGCAAAACTGCTTGAAAACAGCATTATAACAAATGAATCCAACGTAAAAAAAATCATTGGAGTTTCTCCTCAGGAAACTGCAGTTGCACCAAATCTGACTGTGAAAGAAAATCTTGAGCTGATGTGCGGTATTCACGGTTTATCAAAGGAAAAAAGAAAAGCTAAAACGGACGAGCTTGCTGAACAGTTTGATTTAAAACAAATCCTTAAAAGAAAAGCGGGAAAACTTTCCGGAGGCTGGCAGAGGCGGCTAAGTATCGCTATGGCTCTTATAAGCGAACCGAAAATATTGTTTCTTGATGAACCGACTCTTGGATTGGATGTTCTCGCAAGAAGGGAGCTTTGGGATATTATAAAATCTCTTAAAGGAAAAGTAACTATAATCCTTACAACCCATTATATGGAAGAAGCAGAAGCGCTTTCAGACCGTATTGGCATTATGAAAAACGGAAAACTTCTTGCACTTGGAACAGCTGACGAACTGAAAAGAAAAGTCAATGCAGATAAATTCGAGGACGCTTTTGTTGCCATTGTAAGGGAGGATTCTAAATGAGATTATTAAGTTTTTCAAAAAGAACTGCAAAAGAAATACTGCGCGATCCATTGAATTTATCCTTTGGTCTGGGATTTCCGCTGGTTCTTATACTATTGCTTTCTGCAATACAAGCAAACGTTCCGGTAAGCCTTTTTGAAATAGAAAATCTTGCTCCGGGCATCACAGTTTTTGGACTGTCGTTTATGACTCTTTTTTCTGCAACTCTGATTGCAAAAGACAGAGAAAGCTCATTATTGCAGAGACTTTATACAACTCCGCTTACTGCATCGGACTTCATTTTCGGATACGCTTTACCGATTTTGCCGATTGCAATAGCACAGAGTATTATTTGTTATATTGCAGCTATTCTGCTTGGATTGCCGATAACAATAAATATAATATACGCTTTGATTTTTATTATTCCTGTTTCTTTATTTTTCATTGCAACCGGATTACTCTGCGGAAGCGTTTTCAGTTCAAAACAGGTTGGAGGAATATGCGGAGCGCTTCTAACAAATTTAACTGCATGGCTTTCCGGAATATGGTTTGATCTTGAATTGGTAGGCGGAGCTTTCAAGAAAATCGCAAATTTTCTTCCGTTTGTCCATGCTGTAGAGCTGGAAAAAGCTGTGCTGAACGGTAATTATTCGGATATTTGTCCTCATCTGTACTGGGTTCTTGGCTATATGGCAGCGGCAGTTTTGTTTGCAATTATGCTCTTTTTGCGTCAAATGAAAAAACAGTAAGATTTATAGCATCTGATACAACAAAACACAAAATATCAGGACTGAAAATAAATTCTGTGATATAATGATATCACACTGAGAGAGGAGGAATCAAGATGAACTGGGCAACAAGTATTCAGAATGCTATTGATTATATCGAAGATAATCTTGACGCAGAGCTTGACTATAATAAAATTGCAGAGCAGGCAGCGTGTTCAACCTATTATTTTCAGAAAATATTCGGAATAATGTGTGGTATCACAGTAGGCGAATATATTCGCAGCAGGCGGCTCACACTTGCCGGCAGTGAGCTTGCTTCAACGAATATCAGGATCATTGATCTTGCTCTGAAATACGGTTACGAGTCTCCTGAAAGCTTCACAAGAGCATTTACACGTTTTCATGGCATAACGCCATCCGAAGCAAAACGCACAGGAGGAAAGCTCAGATCATTCTCCCGATTCAAGGTGCAGATCATATTGAAAGGCGGTAATTCTATGAATTACAAAATTATCACGAAAGATTCATTTACAGTAATTGAAAAAGTTGAGAAGCATACGATAGTTAATGACGAAAATAAGAACACGATCCCTGATTTCTGGGATAGAGCTCATAAGGACGGTACTATTGAAACTTTACTAAAACTTACTTCCGACCGCAGCTTTATTTTTGGAATTTGTTACGGAAAAGGTCAGACTGACTGCGAACATTTTGACTACTCTATAGCTGCTCAGTGCGAACCTGATACTATTGCTCCCGATGGATACCGTATTAGCGTTATTCCGGCGAGAACGTGGGTTGTATCAGAATGTGTTGGAGCTATGCCGGATGCAATACAATCTTTATGGCACGAACTCTGCTCGGAATTTTTCCCGACTTCAAACTGTACACCAACCTACGAAATGGACATTGAAGCATATCCGGCAGGTAATATGACCGATGACAATTATAAAAGTCAGATATGGGTCCCTATTGAAAAGAAGTAATATTTAATTACTGAAAAAACAACAGTCATTTTTGATTAAGCTATACACCAAATAATTAAAGCGGCTAAGTTTTATCTTAGTCGCTTTTATATAATATTTTGCTCAGAAGTTTTATTTTAAATA